>JAFDFV010000042.1 GCA_019309665.1 Deltaproteobacteria bacterium
TGCTTACAAACAGCACACTTTTTTTTCAGCCGGACGTCAGAAAACGAATCACTGGTGTTGATATAGTAATAGCGTCTCTTGATGCTGCTTCAGAAGAAAACTTCAAAAAAATTAACAGACCGCATCCTGGGCTGAATCTCCCCAGAATAATCGAAGGCCTGGTTTCTTTAAGAAAGGAATTTGCAAAACAACTCTGGATGGAAGTCTTTCTTGTGCCTGGAATAAATGATAACAGGGATGAGCTTAATAAAATAAAAAAAACTTTAAGCTTGATTTATCCTGATAAAATTCAATTAAATACGCTTGACAGGCCTGGAGCTGAAAGCTGGATTAAGCCCGTTTCCAAAAAAAACTTATTAGATGCGGCATCATATTTAAATAGGGCTGATGTAATAAAAAACCTTGACTCAAGGCCAACTGCCGGCGCTCTTAATAAAGATGACTGCAACTATCTTTTATCCATCATAAAAAGAAGACCATGTACGGCTGAAGATATTTCAAGAATTTCGGATAGTAACCTTGAAGAAATATACAGGCAGCTTGACACTCTTCTTGAAAAGGGGTTAATCATAAAAAAAAATATGCCGAGAGGTGATTTTTACACGGTTGACGGTTGATCAAAACATATAACTGTTAACCGATAACCGTGAACTGTTGCAATAAGGAGAGGTTGATTATGCCGGTTTTTCAGTGGAAAGGGAAAAACAGGAAAAATGAGATTAAGAAAGGGGAGATGGATGCCCCTGATGAAAAGACTGTAAAAGCCAATCTTACCAGACTCAGGATAACTCCAACCAAGATCAAGCAAAAACCAAAAGATCTGTTTGAGAACATTTCTTTTCTTCAACCTAAAGTTAAACAATCTGATATAATAATTTTTTGCAGGCAGTTTTCCACTATGATCGACGCGGGCCTTCCGATAATTCAGTGTCTTGAAATACTCTATTCCCAGCAGGAAAACAAAACATTTAAAAATATATTGCGCAATATAAAGGAATCGGTGGAAGGCGGCGAAACCCTTGCAGAAGCTTTAAAAAAGTATCCCAAACAATTTGACAATCTCTTCGTAAACATGATTGCCGCCGGCGAAGCAGGCGGTATACTTGATACTATTCTGAGAAGACTGTCGCATTACATGGAAAAGGCGGCAAAGCTTAAAAGCCAGGTGAAAGGCGCAATGATATACCCGCTCATAACGATTATAATAGCTATAGTCGTAATTGCCATAATAATGGTATTTGTTATTCCCGTATTTAAAGAAATGTTTGAAGGCATGGGAGGCAGTCTGCCCCTTCCTACTCAGATTGTTGTTTCTATGAGTGATTTTGTAAAAAATAATATACTGTATATAATAGGATGTTCCGGTTTCACAATATTTGCCTTAAAAAAGTATTATAATACTAAAAAAGGAAAAATTCTTTTAGATGATTTATCGCTCAAGCTGCCGGTATTTGGAACGCTGATACGCAAAGTCGCCGTAGCCAAGTTCACACGAACCATGAGCACCATGCTTACCAGCGGAGTAGCAATTCTGAACGCACTCGATATAGTAGCAAAAACAGCCGGGAATAAAACAATTGAAAAAGCCATATACAACGTACGTTCCGATATAGAGGAGGGTCGTACAATGGCTGACCCGCTTTCTGAAAGCGGAGTTTTTCCTTCGATGGTATGCCAGATGATCGCGGTCGGCGAATCAACCGGCGCCCTGGATCAAATGCTGTCAAAAATTGCTGATTTTTATGACGAAGAGGTCGATCAGGCAGTTGAAAACATGACAGCAATGATAGAGCCGTTTATGCTGGTTTTTCTGGGCGTTACCATTGGAGGCCTTGTCATCGCAATGTATCTGCCCATATTCAAGATGGCCTCTATAGTAGGGTGATAAAAAGTGCCTAAAGTGAGCTAAAGTATATTAAAGTGCCTAAAGTTGTGGTACGCCTTCGGCGTGTTAATTGATAACACTATACTATGAGTCTGCCCCATTGTGTATTAATGATTTAAGAAACCTATATCAAATGGCAGAATTCATTAATTTTAGGCATTTTAGCTCACTTTAGGCATTTTTATGTTCAACAACTTAATCTTGACACATAGTTATAAATTGGTTAATAAATTCGGCTTAACTTTTTTTTGTAATATAGACTTTCAGATAAATAATTTCACTGCGTTATCAGTCGTCGACGTATAACTAATACGCCTTCCTCCTTCTGGCCTTGTGAAATGAATTATCTGAAAGTCTATGGTTCGGCCACAAAGGCACCAACTTGCCTGCGACAGGCAGGGGTTATAATATAATTATCTGAAAATCTATATTTTAAAATAGGTATTGAGTGGAAATGGATAAAACAAGCGACATAATTGAGACACGAAGAAAAAAACTGGCTGAGTTAAAAAACAATGATATCAATCTGTTCCCGAATGATTTTATTGTTTCCCATACTGTTAAGGATTTGAGAGATGCCATAGAAGAGTCACAGCATTCGATTAAGGAAGATGCTGTCTTTATTGTTGCAGGCAGAATGATGGCTATTAATCGTTTTGGAAAGGCATCTTTTATCAGGTTCAGGGATAGAACAGGACAGTTCCAGGCATATATTAGAAAAGATAAAATAGGTGATCAGGCTTACGATATCTTTAAAAAGCTGGATATCGGTGATTTTGTGGGCCTAAAAGGAGGCGTTTTCAAAACCAGAACCGGCGAATGGACCCTTATTGCCGATGAGCTGAAGCTTATCACAAAGGCAATAAGGCCTCTTCCGGAAAAATTTCACGGCCTTAAAGATCCTGAAAAACGCTATCGCCGGCGCTATCTTGATTTAATTATGAATTCGAATGCGCGTGAAATATTTATAAAAAGAAGCCGGATAATTCAGGCTGTACGTACATTTTTCCTTGACAGGGATTTTCTGGAGGTAGAAACTCCTATGATGCAGCCTATCCCGGGTGGGGCAGAGGCTACACCATTTATAACTCACCATAATGCACTTGGTATGGATCTTTTTCTGCGCATTGCCCCTGAGCTGTATTTAAAACGACTTGTTGTGGGTGGTTTTGAAAGGATTTTCGAGATAAACAGAAATTTCAGGAATGAAGGGATTTCAACCAAGCATAATCCTGAATTTACAATGCTGGAGTTCTATCAGGCATATGCAACCCACAATGACCTTATGGATCTGACAGAAGAAATGTTCGGTTACATGGCCAGGGAGGTTACAGGGTCAACAAAGATAACTTACCAGAACAACGACATCGATTTAGGAGGCAAGTGGAGCAGGATGACCCTTACATATGCTTTGGAGACAATTGGAGGCATAGATCCCGGCCTTTTAAAAGATAAAGAAAAACTCCTTGAATTTGCTTCTTCAAAGTCAATCAAAATTACAAAAACCAAATATCTCGGAAAAGTAATATCAAAGCTGTTCGATGTTCTAGTGGAACCAAAATTAATACAGCCGACATTCATAACAGGATATCCTGTAGAAATTTCTCCCCTTTCCAGAAAAAACGAAAAAAACAGCGAACTTACAGACAGGTTTGAGCTTTTCATTGCAGGGCATGAAATTGCCAATGGATTTTCGGAGATCAATGATCCCGAGGATCAAAAAAATCGGTTCCTTCAGCAGGTTGCTGACAGAGAGGCGGGCGATGAGGAAGCGCACTTCATGGATAAAGACTACATAGAAGCGCTTGAGTACGGCATGCCCCCAACCGCAGGCGAGGGAATAGGAATAGACAGAGTTGCCATGCTCCTTACAAATTCCGCCTCTATCCGTGAAGTTATTCTTTTCCCACATATGAAAGCAAAGTAGGGGCGAATCTTGTGTTCGCCCTAATCAGAGCGAATCTTGTGTTCGCCCTAATCAGAGCGAATCTTGTGTTCGCCCTAATCAGGGCGAACACAAGATTCGCCCCCTACGAAAAAACAATATAATTATTTATTATGTCTTTTGAATTTTTTATAGGAAGTCGCTATCTCAGGACTAAACAAAAACAAGCCTTTATTTCGCTGATCACCGTTCTTTCCATAGCGGGCGTTACAGTTGGCGTTATGGCCCTGATTGTAGTGATTGCAGTTATGACCGGCTTTGAATACGACCTTAAATCACGCATACTTGGAGTGGAGTCGCATATAGTCATTATGCGCAATAACGGCCCTTTTTCCGACTATCGCAACATACTGGAACGTGTGGAAAATACCGACGGAGTTGAAGCAGCTACTCCTTTTATTAATTCCCAGGTTATACTTCGTTCATCTTTATCGCTATCAGGCGCTGTTTTAAGAGGAATAGATCCTGATTCAGCGGACAGAGTTATAAAAAATCTCGACAAGGTTTCCCTGAAAAATCTTAAAGAAACCGATCAAAGAAAAAGTACATCCATCGCCATGCCGGCTATAATTTTAGGCAAAGAACTTGCTAAAAATTTAGGAGTAATGCAGGGTGACCCTGTCTATCTGATATCGCCGAGGGGAATAATTTCTCCCATAGGGCACATACCGACAATGAAACGGTTTAAGGTGGCAGGCTTATTCGAGTCAGGCATGTATGAATATGACAGATCACTGGCTTACATGCACATAAAAGATGCCCAGAAAATTTTGCGCATGGGAGATTCTGTAAACGGAATCGAAGTCCGTGTTAACGACATTTACAATGCTAGAAATATTGCGAGCAGGATAGTCAAAGAACTTGGATTTCAGTACTGGGCAAGGGACTGGATGCAGATGAATCAAAACCTGTTTTCAGCACTCAAGCTGGAAAAAACGGTTATGTTTATCATTCTGGCACTTATTGTTCTTGTTGCGGCCTTTAACATTGCCAGCACGCTCATCATGATGGTTATGGAAAAGACCAAGGACATTGCTATCTTAAAAGCCATGGGCGCCACAAATAAAAGTATTAGAAAAATTTTTGTCTTTAAAGGTATAGTAATAGGATCTATAGGAACCTTTTTTGGAGTGTGTCTGGGATTTATTCTGTGTACAGTGCTAAAATATTACCAGTTCATCGAACTTCCAGGCGATGTATACTATATTACAACCCTCCCTGTAAAACTTGAGTTTTTAGATGTTGTTATAATAGCCTCTGCAGCAATGGCAATCAGTTTTTTAGCAACACTCTATCCCGCAAGGCAGGCATCCAAACTTGATCCTGTTGAGGCAATCCGTTATGGTTAACAGCGATTCTGTTTCAGATCATTTAATAGCCGCCAGAAACATCTGTATAAGTTTCAACAATGCCGGCGCCCGTATCGAAATCCTGAAAGATTTATACTTTAATCTGGATATCGGTGAAACAATAGCTATTGTTGGTGCATCCGGAATTGGAAAGTCGACTCTTCTACATATACTCGGCACTCTTGACCGGCCTGCCAGCGGAAATCTTTATTTTAAAGGAAATGATGTTTTTCTCTTTGACAATGATAAATTAGCTCAATTCCGCAACCAATTTGTCGGCTTTGTTTTCCAGTTTCATCATCTTTTGCCGGAGTTCAGTGCTATTGAAAATACAATGATGCCCGCGCTTATCAAGGGTCTCAGCAAGAATAGTTCCAGTAAGGCCGCGGAGGAAATACTGGTAAGGGTTGGATTAAGAGACAGACTTTTTTACAGGGTAGGAAAACTATCCGGAGGCGAACGGCAGAGGGTTGCCCTGGCAAGGGCATTAATCCTCAGGCCCGCCATTCTCCTCGCGGATGAGCCTACCGGTAATCTTGACAAAAAAAACAGCGAACAGGTTCACGAACTTCTTTTGGAGCTGAATCAAGAACTTCGGATGGCACTGGTTGTGGTAACACACAACCTGGAGCTTGCATCGTGCATGTCGCAAAGCCTGACCATTATTGACGGAAAACTTGTAACCAGTGCGGTTTAGCCATTAGCGGTTAGCTGTTAGCATTGAAAAGGGGTGGAAATGAGAGATTTTAGAAAACTTAATCAACAGGTCAATGAGGTAAATAGGATGTTGAACAGTTTTATCCAAAAGCTAACTGCTAATGGCTAAAAGCTAACCGCACAGGTCGAAAAAGTGTAAACTACTTTTGGCTTGCTATGAAGGATGCCGTGTTCTCTATGCAAAAATATTTAAACCTGCTTTTAATGGCAATAATTTTATTTCTTCCGCCTGGAGCATATTCTCTGGAAACAGCTCGAATCTTAGTGCTGCCTTTTGGAATCAACTCACAACAAGACCTGTCATATCTTAAAACTGAAATTCCGGAGGTATTAAAAAACCATTTTAAACAAAACGGCGCTATTGTAATAGAAATCGACAGCATCCCGGATTTCTCATTGGAAAATCAGCCAAAAAGCGTAGCCGGAATGAGAAATCTCGGCATTAAGAGCGGAGCTGATTACGTTGTCTGGGGAAGCCTGACCTGGCTGGGAAAAAAATTCAGCATAGACGCAAAAATGCTGGAATCTTTTAATAATGAGCCGCCAACCATTTTATTTGTTGAAGAAAAAGGCATAGAAAATCTGTTCATAAGCGTAAAAAAACTTTCAGAAAACCTTGGGATTAGAATTTTCAAGCATGAAAAAATTGCGGCTGTACTTGTTGAAGGAAATAAACGTATAGAAACTGATGCCATAAAAAAATACATAAAAACAAAACAGGGTGACATCTTAAATGCCAAAAAGATTTCAGAGGACTTAAAGTCTGTATATTCAATGGGTTATTTTGAGGATATAAGAATTGAGTCTAATGATAAACCCGAAGGAAAAATAATTATATTCAAAGTCAAAGAAAAACCGACTATCAGGGTAATCAACATTAAAGGCAATAAAGTTTATGAAGATGAAGAAATAAAGGAGTATTTAAACATCAGGACAGGCTCAATTTTAAATATATTTAAGATAAACAGTAATATCAGACGGATAGAAGAACTGTACAAGGAAAAAAACTATCATAATATTAAAGTGGATTACGATTTAAAGCAACTTGAACACAATCAGGCAGACCTTGAATTTATCATTGAGGAAGGTGAAAAAGTTCAAATAAAAGAAATAATATTTGAAGGGAACAATGCATTTGACAGTGACAAACTCAAAGGCCTGATGAGAACGTCGGAAAAGGGTTTTTTTTCGTGGCTGACTTCATCCGGAGAGCTGAATATAGAAGATCTTAATCAGGACATTGCAAGGTTTTCGGCTTTTTATAATAATACAGGATATATACATGCCAGAATTGGAGAGCCGAAGATCGAATTTAAGGACAAGTGGATATACATTACAATAAAAATAGATGAAGGACCACGGTTCAAGGTTGGAAAGGTTGATATCGAAGGAGACATAGTTCTGTCAAAAGAAAAATTGGCCCAAAAACTTAAAATAAAAAAAGAAGATTTTTTCAACCGTGAAGTTGTTCGAAATGATGTGCTTGCCCTTACAGATATATACTCTGACGAAGGATATGCATACGCGGAAATAATGCCGCGTATTGATAAAGATTTTGATCAACTTACAGTAAACATCATTTATGTTATTAAAAAAGGCAAACAAGTATATTTTGAAAAAATTATTATTGCCGGCAACACAAAAACAAGGGATAAAGTCATACGCCGTGAGCTTAAGGTGTATGAACAGGAACTTTTCAGCGGACGTCGATTAAAAAGAGGAATGCGCAATCTCTACCGGCTTGACTTCTTCGAAGACATTAAAGTTAATACAATAAAGGGAAGCTCAGATGACAGGATGATATTGAAAATCGATGTTTCTGAAAAACCGACCGGCACTTTTAGTTTTGGGGGCGGTTACAGCAGCGTTGAAAATATGTTTGTCATGGCGTCCATATCCCAGAAAAATCTTTTCGGACGCGGCCAGATTCTAAACCTGAAAGGAGAAATAGGCGGAAGAACAAACAGATACACCCTAAGTTTTACAGAACCTTGGCTTTTTGATATTCCATTATCAGCCGGTTTTGATCTTTACAACTGGGATAGAGATTACGACTCATACGATAAGAACAGTATGGGCGCTGGTGTGAGATTTGGCTATCCGATCTATGATTTTACAAGGCTCTACTTATCATATAAATATGAGATCGGCGACATTTCCAATATTGATGAGGACGCTTCAAAAAATATAAGGGAAATGGAAGGCGAAAATGCTTTAAGCAGTATATCCACCTTACTGCGTTACGATTCGAGGGACAGGGTTTTTAATCCAACGGAAGGCCAGAATCACAGTATAAGTATGGAATATGCGGGTATCGGCGGTGATATTGGTTTTACAAAATACCTGGCGGAAACAGGCTGGTATATACCTATGTTCTGGGAGACGGTTGGCTTTCTGCATGGTGAAATAGGCTATGTAAAAGAAAGTTCCGGAAAAAAACTCCCGGATTACGAACGATTCTATCTTGGCGGCATGAATTCAATGCGCGGATTTGACTGGCAGGATATTCATGTTACAGATGAAGATGGCGCTGAGATCGGAGGAGAAACATATGTCCAGTTTAACATCGAATTAGTATTTCCTTTAATCGAAAAAGCAGGAATCGTCGGTGTTATATTTTATGATACCGGCAATGTATATGAGTCTGCCGGCAGCATAAAACTGGGTGATATGCGACAAAGCGCGGGATTCGGTTTTAGATGGTATTCTCCCATAGGTCCTATCCGCCTTGAAAATGGATATATACTGGATCCTGAAGAGGGAGAGGATACGGGCGGTCGCTGGGATTTTACAATGGGAGCGGCGTTTTGATTTAAAAAAGTGCCTAAAGTGAGCTAAAATGCCTAAAGTTGTGGTACGCCTTCGGCGTGCTATAGATATTCAGGGCTTGGTTATAACTTCAGATAGAAACAAAATGAGCAAAGTTGTATGGTGAAAAAAATTAAAATTGGCAGCGCCCAAGGCGCATTCATTAACTTTAGGCATTTTAATATACTTTAGCTCACTTTAGGCACTTAAATTTATTCATAGGAGGATTAAATGCAAACCGCAAAAATAGCTTTTGCTGCTGCAATCTTGTTTTTATTTTCACTTACTGTTTCATATGGCGCAGATGTTGCCAAGATTGGAGTGGTTAATTTTCAGAGAATTCTCGAGGTATCAAGTGCCGGCAAATCCGCACAGGCAGAAATCAAAAGCCGTGGAGAAAAGATGGAGGCCGATCTCAAGGAAAAAGGAACCGAATTAGAAGAATTAAAAAAGAGACTTGAGCGCGAAGTTCTGGTTATGCGCAAGGAAATGCGCGAAGAAAAAGAACGTGAATTCAGAATTAAGGTTAATGATTTTAAATCACTTGAAAAAAAATATAAGGATGAATTCAAGGTTTTAAACAACAGGCTTGTCAATCATATAAAAAAAGATGTTTTTGAACTTATTGAGGCAATGGGGAAAAAAGAAGGATATCTCCTTATTGTTGAAAAGAACGAAGCCGGCGTTTTGTATTCACCAACTGCAATAGATATAACAGACAAACTGATCCCGCTATACAATGAGAAGGTCGCAAAACAAAGCAAAAAAGACAAAAACGACAAGAACAAAATAATGGGTAATGCTTTAGCTTTTTGGAAATATATCCGCTTCAGGTGTAGCCGGCTTGTTTCAAAGAGTTAACCTATTACAATAATGAGTATCTGATCATGAAAATATCGCTTGCAAAAATAGCCAAAGTTGTCGGAGGTAATTTTAAGGGCAATTCTGAAAAAATTATTACCGGCGTGGCCCCCTTTAATGAGGCGTCTGCTGACCATATAACATTTGCTGATAATAAAAAATTATTAAAAATATTTTAATAGTAGATAATCCTCGTGTTTCTTTTGCAAAAACAATGGCTCTTTTTCATCCGCCTTCCAGGCCGGACTATTCTAATAGTATTGATGGAATATGTTCAAATGCCTATATCGGTAATAATTTTGTATGCGGAGAAAATGTTTCCATCGCTCCTTTTGTCGCGATCGGCAATAATGTTGTGCTCGGCAATAATGTTATCCTGCATCCTAACGCAGTTATTGGAGATGATGTAGTTATCGGAGATGATGTATTAATATACCCCAATGTAACTGTACTTGAAAGATGCAGGATCGGGAACAGAGTTATAATTCATGCCGGATCAGTAATAGGAAGCGATGGTTATGGTTTCGCTCCTGACGGAGATAAATATTATAAAATCCCTCAAACTGGTATTGTTCAAATAGATGATGATGTTGAAATTGGAGCAAGCAATACAATTGACAGGGCAACTTTTGGTAAGACCTGGATTCGCCGGGGCGTTAAGACAGATAATCTCGTTCAGATTGCCCATAATGTTATTGTAGGTGAAAACACTTTGGTCGTAGCACAGGTCGCAATTGCAGGAAGCGTAGTCATAGGCAAACATGTAACAATTGCAGGACAAGCGGCAATATCGGGACACTTAACCGTTGGTGACAATGTCACTGTCGGTCCTACGGCCGGAGTTGCAAAGTCTGTCCCGGATAACCAGATCGTATCCGGAGTACCTGCAATGCCCCACAGATTATGGTTGCGGGTGCAGAGAATTATACCTATGCTTCCCGAACTCAGCAAAAAACTATCTGAAATTGAAAAGAAATTAAATAAAATTGAGGAGAAACAACATAATGAAGAACAATTATGATATTCAGAAAATAATGAGTTTGCTTCCTCACCGCTATCCATTTCTTCTGGTTGATCGAATACTCGAGCTTGTAACTGATGAAAAGGTTGTCGCCCTCAAAAATGTCAGCATAAATGAACCTTTTTTTCAGGGGCATTTCCCGGGCGCTCCTATTATGCCGGGCGTACTTATAATAGAGGCTATGGCTCAGGCCGGCGGCGTACTGGTTTTTATATCCCTGCCAAAGGAAAAGCATGGTGCTCTTATATATTTTATGGGAATTGACAAAGTCAAATTCAGAAAGCCTGTTTTACCGGGCGACCAGCTTTTGCTTGAAATCAAAATACTGAAGCAGCGGTCAAAGGCAATTAAAATGTCAGGTACCGCATTTGTAGACGAAAAAGTCGTTGCTGAAGCTGAATTTATGGCCACTATTAGAGAAAAATCATGATACATCCAACCGCAATTATAGATCCCAAGGCTGAGCTGGACTCCACCGTAGAAGTCGGTCCGTATTCGATTATTGGAGAAAATGTTTCTATCGGAGCTGGAACAATAATAGGTCCCCTTGTAGTGATTGAACCTTATGTTACCATTGGGCCGGAATGTCATATATTCCAGTATGCAGCGATTGGCGCTGCTCCACAGTCATTAAAGTTTGAAGGCGAAAAAACCTATGTCAACATTGGGCGTAAAACAATTATACGCGAGTTTGTTACAATTCACAGAGGAACAGGATTCGGCGGCGGCATAACTGAAGTCGGCGAGGAAAATTTCCTGATGGCTTATACTCACATCGCCCATGACTGCAAAATTGGCCGAAAAGTCGTCATGTCAAACAATGCAACACTTGGAGGACATATTACAATCGGCGATTATGCAACCATTGGAGGCCTTGTAGCTATTCATCAGTTCGTAAGAATAGGTGACTATGCTTTTGTGGGAGGAAAATCAGCAGTTGTAAAAGACATACCGCCCTATGTTATTGCAGCAGGTGACAGAGCCATACTTCACGGCTTAAACAGTGTGGGTCTGAAGCGAAGTGGCTTTTCTCAAAACAAACTCAAATTATTAAAAAAAGCTTACAGAATTATTTTTCGAATAGGCCTTACAATAAACGAGGCTATAGAGAGAGTGAGTGCTGAAGTGGAACAAATTCCTGAAGTAGTTCACTTTATAGATTTTATTAAATCATCTCAGCGAGGAATAACTAGATAGTATAAGAATTTCCATTTTATGGTCAATTTTATCAATAGGTTAGTAGGGGCGACCCTTGTGGTCGCCCTAATCGAATCAGTGGCGATCACAAGGATCGCCCCTACGAAAAAAACAATATAATTACAACCTGAAAGTTCGCACCGAGGGTGCGCTAATTTAATAAGCAGGTATCAGGGATTAATTTATGCGGATAGGTCTAATTGCGGGGAGCGGCCAGTTTCCCATAATTTTTTCAAAAAAAGCAAAATCAAAAGGATTTTCTGTTTATGCCGCAGCTTTTTTGAATGAAACTGACAAGAGTCTGGAAGACCACGTTGATAAAATAGAATGGATGCATCTGGGGCAGTTGAAGCGTCTCATCAATTTTTTTAAAAAGCACGATATAAGCAAAGCTGTCATGATGGGCGCCATTCGTAAAACAAGCATATTTTCAGACTTAAAAGCTTTAAAACCGGATATAAAAGCCATCTCGCTTTTTGCCGGTATGATCCATACACATGATGATGGAATTTTGAGTGCCTTTGCCGGAACCCTTGAAAAAGAAGGCATCAAAATAATGGCTTCAACATTCTTACTCCCCGACATTTTGGCTCAGGAAGGATGCTGGACAAAACGAAAGCCAACCAAGTCGGAAAAAGCCGATATTGACCTGGGCTGGAAATATGCAAAGGAGATTGGACGGCTTGATATAGGTCAATGCGTTGTTGTGGGAGGCGGATCAGTCCTTGCCGTGGAGGCTATTGACGGAACTGATGCCACAATAAAAAGAGGCGGAGAACTTGGCAATGGAACCGCTGTTGTTGTTAAGGTTTGCAAACCAAATCAGGATGTCAGGTTTGATATGCCCGCTATCGGCGCGCAGACAATCAGGACTATGTATGAAGCAGGCGCAAAGGCTTTGGCTATTGAAGCAGGAAAGGCCGTGGTTTTTGACAGGGAAGAAATGATAGCTTTGGCAGACAAATTTGGGATTGCTATCGTTGCTATAAATAAAAAAATGGAACAATAAATGAAAAAACTTCGAGTTGGTGTAATAGGTACGGGTTATCTTGGTAAATTTCATGCTGAAAAGTATGCAGGAATGGATGAAGTTGAACTTGTCGGCGTTGTTGATATAGAAAAAGAAAAAGCCGAAAACACAGCGGCAAATTTTGGTATATCTGCATATACAAACTACAAAGATCTATTCGGAAAAGTCGATGCCGTTAGTATAGTCGTTCCTACGCCCGCCCACTTTGCCGTCAGCAAAAATTTTCTTGAAAACGGCATTGATGTTCTTATCGAAAAGCCGATAACAACAACCCTTGAAGAGGCTGACGAACTAATTGGAATTGCAGAATCAAAGGGCCTTATTATACAGGTCGGGCATCTTGAAAGGTTCAATCCTGCTGTTGTTGCCTTGCAGGATTTTGTTAAAAATCCAAGGTTTATAGAATCACATCGCTTGAGCATATATAAAGAAAGATGCACCGATGTCAGCGTAATTCTGGATCTCATGATTCATGATATAGATATAATTCTGAACTTTGTCAGGTATGGCATAAAAAACATTCATGCAGCAGGCATACCTGTAATCTCAAAACACGTTGATATAGCAAATGCTCGTTTAGAATTTGAAAACGGATGTGTTGCAAATGTTACGGCAAGCAGAATTTCAACAAAAAATGAAAGGAAAATCAGGCTGTTCCAAAAAGATGCATATATTTCTGTTGATTTTGCAAATCATGAAATAACCGTAAT
>JAFDFV010000306.1 GCA_019309665.1 Deltaproteobacteria bacterium
TTAGTAAAATTGGCCTCGAAATAGCTCGCTATTCCTGCGGTTTTGCTCAATCAGATCGATTAAATCTACGGCAAATTTGAGCGCAAATTCTACCAAGTTATTTTTTAGCGAGCCCTTATTCGTTAGAAAGGATTGATATGTCTGAAATTGAGAAGGCGCAACTTGATATAGTCAACAGTTTTATTGTTCATTGACAGTTTTTTCTTGCAAACTTAATAATTAGTATTTATAAATTCATTTTTTAAATAATTACTTAAGAGTACCGGACAGACATTTTCGCGTTTTTCGTGCCCAGCCTGCTGATCAATCCTTCCTTTTCACACGGATTCTGGATATTATTTCTGCCCTGTTTCTAAAACCTAAATTGAGCGATTTTTTACTCGACCTGCACCGATCTCTTGCCCATCAAGATCTTGGCACATTTCATCGCAAAAAATCGCTCAACTTATAGACTTTCAGATAATTGGTTTCACAAGGCCAGAGGGAGGAAGGCGTATTAGTTATACTTCGACGACTGATAACGCAGTGAAATTATTTATCTGAAAGTCTATAGTTAAAAGGAGAATAATGTTATGCCAATGAAAATTCATACTGGAAAGCTTTTTTCGAGAAGATTTATTTATGCAATTATAGTGGCGCTGTCTTTATCCATAGCCGCTTTAACCGTCCAGGCTGAAAAAAATGAGCCTTCGATAGATAAAGTAGCTATAGTTAATGGATCTGTTATTACCAGTGAAGAATTTAATAGAGAACTAAACCCGATAAAACAAAGGATTTCACAGCAGGGACAAAAAATTTCACCGGTACAGCTTGAAGGTATCAGAAATAAAATTCTTGATAACCTGATCAACATCGAACTGCTGTTTCAAGAAAGCCGGAATAACAGAATTAAAGTTGAAAAAGAGGCAATCGATTCTCAAATAAAATCTTTAAAACAAAACTTATCAAATGATACTGAATTTAAAAACTTTTTAAGCGAGCTAAATTTATCTGAGAGTGCCTTTAAACTAAAAATCAAGAAGGGTATTGCAATACAGAAGCTTATTGAAACTCAGATTGCTGATAAGATTAAAATTTCAGATGAAGAAAGCAAGGTCTTTTATGATACCAATCCCGACCTTTTCAAACAGCCCGAACAGATAAAAGCGAGTCATATTTTGATAAAAGTTGAGCCGGGCGTAGATGAAATAAAGAAGTCTGAAGCAAAAGAAAAAATTAAAAATATTCAACAAAAGCTTAATAAAGGCGAAGATTTTGCTGCGCTCGCAAAAGAATTTTCAGAAGGCCCCAGTAAAAACAATGGCGGAGATTTGGGCTACTTCCAGCGAGGTCAAATGGTAAAATCTTTTGAAGATGTAGCCTTTGCATTAAAAACTGAAGAGGTAAGCGATATTGTAGAAACTCAGTTTGGATATCATATCATCAAAGTTATAGATAAAAAGTCTGAGAAGACAATTGCTTATGAAAATGTAAAAGAAGACCTTGCTCAGCATTTGAAACAGGAAAAAACAAATAAGGAAGTCAAAACATACATACAAAAACTCAGGGAAAAATCTAAAATAGAAAAGTTTTTGTAATACTTAGGAACGGGGACAAAATAACTTTCCCAAGTAGGCGCATAGATTTGGGTCAAATTTGTTCGATCTCAAATCACAAAAGTTGATGGAATAGCGGGCTATTTTGATATTTTTGTGATTTGAAATCGGGCATAGGTGGCCTGAAGCTGTGATGCATAGTTGGGGAAGTTATTTCGTCCCCGTTCCTTAAGGGCTCGGTCAAAAATAACTTGGCATTTTTGCATCCCAAATTCTACCAACTTATTTTTGACCAAGCCTAGGTTGAGCGATTTTTTGCGAAGAAATGTGCCAAGATCTTGATGTGGTAAGGAAGGCAATATCATAAAAAAACGTGTTTTGATCAGTTTTCTTTTATTCACAAGCCTCTTCATTCTCGCGACCTGCGGGGAGAACGATAACTCAACCCCCGAGGCAGAGCCTCCAAGTCTCTCTGTTGCCGCTGATCCTGAAACAATCCAGCTTGGTGAATCGACAACCCTTTCCTGGAGTTCTACAGATGCTGATTCCTGTGACATTGAACCCGGAGTCGGCAGTGTGGCAGCAGATGGATCGATCGCGCTTTCGCCGGCTCAGACCACCACATATACGATCACGGCCACGGGGCCCGGAGGCACTGCCACTGCAAGCACCACAGTCACAGTGATCCATCCCGCTCCGAGTGCAAGTATTTCTGCAGATCAAACAAGTATTATGACCGGTGAGACGGCTCTTCTCTCCTGGAGTTCGGCCTATGCGGATTCCGCTGTCATAGATAATGGAATCGGTGCTGTTTCCGTAAACGGCTCGACAACGGTTTCACCTGCGGCGACCACGAGTTACACAATCAGGGTTGCAGGTCCGGGGGGGACAGCCACAGACAGTGTTACCATCAATGTGAACGATCCCTCTCCTGTGAGCATCAGCGCCGCACCGACAACTATTGAACAAGGAGGATCATCCAGCCTGTCATGGACCTCGGCCAATGGCCGGAGCGCTCACATTGACAACGGTATCGGTGTTGTGCCTGTAAACGGATCGATCACTGTTTATCCCGACCATACCACCACATATACCATCTCTGTTATCGGTGTTGCCGGCTCCGCAAGCGCTCAGGCCGTGGTCACTGTGATGGGCAATCCAAAGCCCCAACCGGAAGGCTCCTTTGGCGAACAATATGAGGATCTGATCCCGCCTGATGCCACCCTTGAATCATACGACACCAAGCGGTTTTCTGTGATAACCGGCCTGGTTCACGACCTGGCAGGTTCTCCCATATCAGATGTTTCTCTCACCATCCACGGCCACCCCGAGTATGGAACTGCCGAAACAAATACTGAAGGCCGGTTTTCTATTCCAGTAGAAGGTGGAGGAATTATCACGGTTGTCTACCAAAAAGAGAGCCTGATCACTGCCCAGCGGCAGGTCTATGTTCCCTGGAATGACATCGCCATTGCCGAGACGATTCAAATGATCGCTGAAGATCCGGCAGCCACCACCGTCACCTTTGACGGAAATCCAAACACGGTAGTTGCTCACCAGAGCACAGAAGTAGCCGATGAGTTTGGCAGCCGCTCCTGTACAATGGTCTTTACCGGGGACAACCGGGCATATCTAATAGATGAACAGGGGAATGATATTCAGGAACTTGCCACCATTACCACCCGGGCAACCGAGTTTACCACGCCTGAGTCCATGCCGGCAAAACTTCCCCCCAACTCTGCATATACCTATTGCGTTGAACTCAGCGTGGATGG
>JAFDFV010000043.1 GCA_019309665.1 Deltaproteobacteria bacterium
CTCGGCAATAAAGTAAAATTTATAGACCTTGCCTTTGTACTTAGAAGTTTTATAGCTCAGATGCATTATGTGGTCTCTCAATAATTTATGGACTACATAATATATTACCGGTATTTTAATGTCAAGCCTACTTAACTAAGTTGAGCGATTTTTCCCGAAAAAATGTGCCAAGATCTTGATGCAGTCCCCCTAATTGTCCTTAATAATATTGCCGGTAGAGCTTTCTATTTGTAACCTGATATTACCTTTGGTTGTGTCAAGAAACTGTATAGCTGGATACCTTGATTTTACTTGATTAAATTCTTTGGAAGGATGACCATAGGGATTATTTTTGCCCACTGATACCACAACCCAATCAGGATTCACTTTTGAAATGAGTTCATAAGCGGACCATCTGTTTTCGCCCGTAAAAAGTTCTCCTCCGTGATGAGGATACCTAAAAACATCTGCTTTGAGTACGGTCTGATCAACACGAGGCCAAACGTCTCCACCAGCATCACCACCGAGAAGCAAGCCGAAATCTCCAACTTCAAAGCGTAGCACTGAAGAACCAAAATTTCGGTCATCAGGATGCGTTATAACTATTGCATGGGTAGGCCATAATATAGAAATTTTTCCATTTATTATTTCAATCGTATCCTTTGAATCGTTACATGCAGGTTTTAACTTAATTGTTCTATCTCCACATGCTTCATCAAGTGTTCGCCTAAATCTTTTTGCAATGTCAGTGGTTGCATATTGAAGATTTATGTAAACATTGGCGGCTTTCTGACGTTGATCTTTAATCCAGTTAATAACGGTCGGCATCCCGCCGATATGATCTTTATCCCAATGTGTAATGAAAATCGCTTCAAGTTCGGCATGTTGCTTCAGTACGGATAAAACTGGATCGGCAATTCCCGCATCAACTAAAACAGAATGCATATTTGACAATTTGTGTATAATTGTAGCGTCACCTTGGCCTACATCGACAAATATGACCTCATAATCATGTTGTGCTTTATTCATCTACTGCCTTTTTCATTTCCATTTCAGATATAAGAAACAAGCCTTTATCAATTTCATCTTGAGTCTTGTATGCATTCTTATAAAGATGAAACCCAACGATGTATTCTTCAGGCGATTGTTTTAATCTTTTAGCGCTATCCGTAGTAAGTTCTACCCAGCCCACGGCTCCCTTCTCCAGAAGCCATCCAGGCATGGCAGGAATTATTTTCAGCCAGATCCCATCTTCGGCAGATTCAATATCTTCAGAATCGTCCATCAAACCATCAATAACGAGTCTTATTAACTTATTTTTAAAGCACGGCTCTAATGTCTCGCAGGTGGTTTCCCACTCCGGCACTTCGTAATTGATGCGAATGAGATTGTTAGTTGGTTCGGCAAAAGTTTTTCTTTGGCAGATGCCTTCCAGTAAAGGGCGCTGCTCTTCGCCAAACCAGGCTTCGATACAACGTCTTTCGCCCTCATTAATTTCATACATCTGGTAGATAATATCATCAATTTTCTTTACAATGGTTTTTATCTTTAAATTGTCATGGGGCTCATGCAACTTTGAACTCATATTTCTTTTTGTAGTTACGAGGTCTTTTGCAATAGATGCTAACAATTGAATGTTTTCTATATTCCAGTTTGCAGGCAGTGCAAACTTCCTGTAATTCTTGGTGGGAATAGTCTGGACACGCTGACGTTCATGAAACCATAGGCTGGCGAGTGGGTGATTTAAGATCGACCATAACGCATAAATATCATTTTTCTTATCAACCTTATCAGCACTTTTGGAAAATGTTGTATGATAGCTTGCTGAGGGCACCACAACCTTTCGGGAATTATCTGGCATGTCGATAAGAGCGACAGAACTCCATTTATACTTCCATGGAGCGTTTCGGTTTGCTCGAAGCATGACCATGGGTTCGTTTTGCTCAAGATGCTTTCGTAACTTTAGTCTTTGGCTCTTTTCTCCAAAATTAGCATCAACTAACTCCAACCAGCCATTATTGCTTTTTCTTAGATCTGAATACGGTTCAGTTCCTTCAGCATTCCCGCTCCATGGATGAGCCTTCTCAGATTTTTCCTGCGTAACCTTTCCCTTGAGCGGCTGAAGTCCATTCATTACACTGTAATAATCGTTGATACGATTTGAACTCATTTCCATTTTCGATAAAATATCATCAAAAACTGTTGGAACAAGGTGTTCAGGTGGATTGGTAACATCAATATGGATAGTTCCATGCAATTTCGCCTCCCTTCCTACGGATGGAACATCAGAAAGGGAGCGGATATAGAACATCTTAGACAGCGGAGCGGTCTTGCGTAAGACCCACGCCATGGCAGGACGATTCACATTATCAAACCATCCCACCGGTATATCCCACTGTTCTAGGATTTGACATTTCTTTAAAATCTTATGCCTGGTTGTTTTTACTAACTGCTGATCTAATACTGTTTCAGTAAGGATTATACCTATCAAACCACCCTCAGGAAGAATATCCAAACAATGATTTAGAATCAAAGCCGAGCGATCAAGCTGGTTTCGGGTCCTTGGTTTGTCTGTGTTTGACGCGCCCCCGCTTTTCCCCCCAAAGGGCGGATTTGCTACGATGATGGTTGGTGTTACTTTAATTTCCTTTGTCCATCTACGTCCAAAGCTTTCTTTTTCTGCGTCCAGATGAGTCACTTTCCAATTATTCTTATGAGGTGGATGAAACAGCCTCAAGGTCATACGCGTTATTTCGGCTGCAAATTGATCTCTGTCATTGCCAAATATGGAGCCGACAAGTTTTTGATGCCGTTCATTTTGAGGGATACTGAGATAAGCAGCATTCGCAAGTCGTTCGTAGCCTGCGGTTAAAAGGCTCCCCGATCCACAGGTTGGATCTGCCACAATGCGGTTATTTGGAGGAAGCTCTTCTATAGGCATACGTCTCAAAAGTGTTTTCGCCAATATTGATGGCGTGTAGTGAATTCCCCATTGATCGCGAAGCTTTTTTGTAACGAAAGCTGATGCGTAGAACTTACCAACCATATCCAGACTTACCTGCGAAAAATTAAAAGCAGAGTGTAATCGTTTAAGAATAGGGTCGAGCTTTCCGGCAATTTCACTGGATATATCAAAGTAGCCGGGTAAAGAGTTTTTAGCAAACGACAAGAATGTTATCGCGCCCGAAGACAACGGCCAATTTTCTTTCAATCTGTCACGAAGAATTCGGGCGCCAAGTACTGAGATAGCAGCATTTATAACTCTTTGTTTATCTTTTTCAGTTATGGATGCTATAACTTCTCTGACTCCTTTCTCAAATCGATCAACAAGTTCTTTGTCAGCAATTTTAATTGCCTGTTTAATAAGATCAGGCGCAACATCAAACAACATGAGTTGTTCGGGAACCAACTTTGCTTTTTCCAAACGACGTGGCGTGAAAAATTGTTGCTTATCTCTAAGGTATTCTTCAAATCTGGAAAGGGGAATAATATTGCTTTTTGTTTTTTCTCTCTTAAATGTGGCCGCATCCTTACATAAGCCAACTGCTCTCACCCTGGGTTCAGCCATGCCACGAATCTTTGTATATTCTGCAAGCACTATTACTGGTGTAGCCAATGCACGAAATGGAGAAATTTCTGAATCAAATTGAATTTTGTCGGCATTTTCGGTGCCTTTTACAGATATAACTGCTGTATCCGCATCTTGACGCAAGGAGCTTGAATAGGCCACCATGTCTGCATTGTGGGATTTTCCTCCCTCCCTGACAAAGCGTATATCACGGAGAAGCGTCTTTTCTTTTTCAGAGTATCCCACCTGTTGAAAAGCCGAGCTTATTGTGTTTCGGATGGAATCATCCAACTTTTCATGCCCAGTTTTATGTTCTGATAACTCTTGCATGGGATGTGCCTCTCTTTTTGAAATGCCTGGTTTAATATATCTTGCGCATGTGATTGAGGCATGATTATCACAACCCGCTCAATTCAGCCGAATCAGAATAGGGGATAATTGCCCCTGCGCCCCTTCTCCGCCAGATTATTTCTCTGTGCGCAGCATCATACACCATTTGTTCTTCAGGGAAAGTCATCGCAATTTTTTTGATAACTCTTTTTTCTTCTTGAGTCATAGCTTTTACCATTAATTCATCGGCGTTTTTTATTTCATCAATCAAATCCCGGTAGTTATTAAGCTGCGGGCCATATGGAAGAGCAGCATAGGTTGAGCCGGTCATGCTTTCCCCCAAATCCCTGAAAGCAACCATATCCGCATACCATAAGTACTTGGCAGCAAAGAGCATTTTGTCTCTTTTTTTCAAAATTCTTTTTCCAAGTACAGACTCAAATTGCCTAAAAACCAGCTTTATCCTTGGAATTGAAAATGTTCGGTTACCGGTATAATTATCACCGGGCATCTGTCCCCGCAATGCTAAACGAAGGGCTCTGTCCATGGCTTTGGTCTGGATAAGCCCTCCCTCCCATCTCTTTATACTGGCAATACCAACATTCATACGTTTTGCAAGGGCCTCCTGGCTTAATTTCAGTTTCTTTCTGCTTTCACGTATTTCCTTACCTGTTAACAGCTTAACCTTCTGGCGATAGGCATCTGAAATCGCTTTCTGGGTTGTAGCTGTTTGGTCAATGTCGCCTGCTTCTATACCGCAAACCGGGCATACGTGATGTTCAACCTGAAAATTGATATCCACATCGCGAAAATTCATGGCTTTATCTATCTTTTCACTCGATATTATTCCATGCCCCTTTGGGCAGGTTATTTCTTTTTTTCCCATAGTATTAGTCTCCTTTGTCGTTCTGGTCCTTATGCAAAGATACGAGCCACATTCGCTTTTCTTTGATCGCATACTTTAAATAGGTCTTGCAACCCAATCGCTTGCTTGTCCACTTAAAGGCGAAGAGTTCGGATTCCAAAATATCGGACTCGTAAGAACGCTGTGGAGGATGTTGCCCGACATAATCGTCAGGCGTTATTTCTTTCAATATGTCAGAGAGGATATTCAAAACATCTTTAACAAGGTAGCCTAATTCGAGAGCATCAGCAGCAACACTCACCGGATTTACAATAGAAATGCGGTTTTTTAATGCTGCATTTTTTGCCTGTTTTATCTTGCTGTTAAGTTCCTTATATGATGGTCTTTTATAAATCATAGTATCAATTGATACTTTTTTTCAAGAAAAATTTTTATAAAAAGTGTAAAATCAGCAAACTTGTTTTAAGCTTTTGAATTATGGCGCGTCTGTAAAATCAATCTCCGGTTCAACAAAACGGTAAGGGCATCCGCTAACATCTCGCCATTCACTTAACGCAGTTGCATGATAGCCCTTTCATCCCTAAACCGAGCGCCTTCCAGATTTCAGGCTGCTCTTTGCACAAAGAAATATCAATATCACTTTTATGCTTTTTTATTGCATCTATGATTGTTCCGAACATCTTTACCCTCAAATTTTTCGGGTATCGGAGCTTTTTCCCTTCTCTAATCAAGCTTTTGTTGACTTTCAATAAAGCAGACTCGGGAAACCGGGCGCTGATATGGTGAGCAAGTCCGTTGGATGGTCGATATTCACCTATAGTTATTCTTGCGGGCTGAACATATTCAAATATCTTATCAACAAGCGCTATATAGTCCTTTTCCCAGGTAGAATAGAATATAATAGGATCTATCCTCAAACGTATTTCATAGCCCGCTTTCTGTGCTTTAGCCGCAGCAATTAATCGAGAATCAGGAGAAGCGGTTCTATGCTCTAACTGCTGAAAAACAGCATCAGTATTCACACTAAAAGAAATAATGGATTGACCGCCATGATCAAGAGAAAGAATATCGTCCACACAGTCACTTTTGGTTAGAAATAGCAATCGTGTTCTCGGGGCATGTTCGGGCATGAAGGGAATAATCTGTTTTGCAAAACCTGTTATGTAGTCAACGGCCAATGGATCGCCAAGTTCACCCAGGTTCAGCACCCTCAGGGATTTTGGTGTTTTTGATCTGTTAAATTTGATAATTTCATCATATAACTTTTCATAATTTATAAAGTGGGTAGAAACAGGCTGTGTTCGAAAGGTCAAATAAAGATAACAGTACTCGCACCAGAAGTTACAATTGTTATAAGCTGTTAATTTATAAAATTTCGCACACCGTCCGATCGGATGCTTAAACTGTTCAATAAAAGGGCTTGTTCTTTCACGTAACAAAAGAACACCTCTCTCCGCTCGAATCTTTTCTATGCCTCTTTCCCCATTAATGCCCGGTGCTTTGTCCAGCCAGATCAAAGGCAACCCTGCGCGGCTGGCTATTTGTTTAGCTCTTAATTTGTTGTCTATACTCTTGATCGCCCACAATTCTTTCACCAGAGGTTCCTGTGTTTCTTTAGGACAATATGCCAGATTTTCTTCGTGAACTGAATTGTCATATTCCATTTCCTGCACTGGATTTTCCTTTTGTATCAGCATTATAAATATTTCCTGTGCTTATTGAAAATGTCGGTTACAATTTTTTTGCCTGTTTCATTGTGCGAAGCAAAAAACAAAAAGAATAAAGGTCCGCCTTTACTATTTCTCATGAGCATGGGTTCTGGAACAAATTTGAATCCTGCAGTTTTTTGTAATCTTTCCTTTTTGAACCATTCCCCAAGCTTAATATTGCTATTAACAATTTTTATTCTGTCGGGATCTCCAAATATGCCCATCTGCTTATCTTCTTTATATAAAATTTCCTGCCATTCATCGGTTCCACAAAACTTATTCATTCTTTCAATTTGATCCGCATCTGCTGTAAGCAAATCCTTATGTAACACGTTTCGATTCATATCCATAAGGGGAAAGTTCAAAAAGATCTCAGTCGTTTTTAGTTTGGCCGCTGTCATTATCGTTTCCCACTGAAGATGCAAACCATATGGATCCAGAATGCACAGAGCTCTTTTTTTGCTTTCATATTGAAGCATGGGTAATATTTTCTTCACCAATACTTCATTACAATCTTCCTGATATATGTTTATGTTCGTCCTATCACCAGTCAGCCTATTAAGGGTTTCTGCTTTCTCTTTATCAATATCAATGTAATGGGTATTCTGTAAAAGGGTTGTCAATCTCAAGGGCGTTCAATGGGGATCCCGAGATAAACTCTCCAGTTCGTCTTGAAATGTGAACTCCAGGTCCAGCAAAGGCATCAATATAGACATATCCTTTGCACCACTCCTGACTTTTCATTATCTTTGTAAAGGCATTAGCGTATTCTTTGATAATGTCCAATTTGATCTCAGACCAGATGCCTATCTCATCCAATTTCATTTCTGCTCCTCCAATGATCCGATACGCTTCGGTGCCTTTTTGAATCTATCAAGCAGCGCATAGCCTGGTTCATTTGTGAAAAAGGTTGTGTCGGTGATCATCACAGTTTTTAAGCTGGGTGTTATTATCTTTCAAAATGCCTAATCCGAGAACTAATTTTTTGACTCACCATTGCCCCCCTTTGAAGCGTTTATGACCTTTTTCCCCTTTGACGTTTTTATGGCGTCTTCGCGGCGCCTTTAATAGTGTTATTATGCAAATAATATTCAATTGATGTGCAATTATTGCGCAATACTAATTTTGCGTCAAGTCATCCCCTTTCTTTCATATTGGCGCAATTATGACGCATCAATGACGCAATTAGCGCAATAATGAAAGGCTCCATCCCTCATTACTTTTTAATTATTTTCATTACCGTTGCATTAACTTTCAATATATTATTACTACCCGCATGCCCAATTATTGCCCTTTTTAATTTCATAAAATGTCCCCCTACCCCGTGTGCCTGTTTTTTCGAATAGGCTTTTTTGCACCAATTCATATAGATCATTGGTAGCGGTTCGCTTCGATACCTCAAATAATCCTTGATACTCACTGTTTGTAATCCTGATATTTTCCTTAACATACATAACAGCTTTTATCTGCCTGTCATTCAACCCACGTTTCTTCAGATTTTCTTTATTCCATTTATCTTTATAAAAAGTAACCGTCATCACGCCGTTTTCTTCGACAAAATCTGGTTCCGGCAAGCCATGTTCTATGCAATTTTCTACAATTTTTATTGTTCCATGCCCCCAGGATTCAATAAATCCAGCATAATAGAAAATCTTAGCAAGGAGTGTGTTTCTTGGTATGGATAAATGGTTGGTTTTCAATTTTTCCACAGGTATTTCAGGCGGAAGTTTCCCTTCGTTCATTATTATTAATTTATCAGGATAGACCCGTATCTGGATTTGTGAAGTCCCTGAATAGTCTCGGTGAATCAACGCATTGATGATAGCTTCTCTTAATGCTTCATAGGGATATTCAAGGATATCTCTGCGGTGAATACCTTCATATTTTATATTGCTTAACAGATATTTTGTTCGCAGGATTTCCAGGGTATTTTGCAGTTGTGCAAAAAGATTCCCTTCAACAATATCGGTTGTTTAAATTTCTGTATCGGTCAGAAATTTACCGATCCTGACCGAAGACTGGAGGTAAAACTTCTGAGGGTCATTGGAAAAAAGAAGAACCGATGCTCTTTTTAAGTCTTTGCCATCAATCAGGTTTAATTTTTGCAAAAGTGCGGTGTTGTCTGTTTCTTTAATAATGGAGGGAATTCGATCTGTGGCGTATTTTTTAAATTTTTCTATGTAATCATTATCTATCTCATTAAAACCTGCTCTTTCTTCAACAATGTCATCCCATGTGCTGCCTGATTTCTTCATAAGGAAATCTGCCAGATCTTTTCCCTGTAGTTCCTGCACAGTACTTCCGCTTCTAATATAATATTTGCCGTTGTAAGAAATGGGAACAGAACATGGTGTAACAGCGATATTGATTATATCTTTCCTGTTTTTCTTGTTTGGTTCAACAGAGGGAATGATTCCAAGTTTATTTCTGATTGTATTGGGTATATCTTCGAGCAGCTTTTTTATATTTTTCAATCCGGAAGGTTCTCCCTGGTCATCCATCCCGACAATCAACACTCCGCCATCACTGTTTGCAAATGCGGAAACGGCTTTAAGGCAGTCATTTCGCCAGCTTTGTTTATATTCAACAGCTTGAGATTCTTTATTTGTCATATTTATTCACCTGTCAGATATAATGAGAGTGCGATATTGATTCCATTTGGTTCTTTTATATTGCCCCTCTTTAATAAAATCCCAAAAGACATTTACGAATTCAACATCCAGAGCTTCCAAGATTAATATAATATAAGGGTGGGCCAAGTCTACGCTTGATCCTTATACTGGCTTAATCCTGTATAATCCTGGCTCCATGAATAATTCTTAGAATAAAAAACTGAATCCCCCTATGACACGGTATATGATTCGATACTTTTTATAAACTACAAAAATTTGAAAACTCAAAAGTAACTTGTTAACAACCAGAGGTGGCGGGCATTTAAATTTAAAACGGCTGACTGTTTGAGCGTATTAGTGAGCATTAAGAAAAAAGAGGCACTTTT
>JAFDFV010000569.1 GCA_019309665.1 Deltaproteobacteria bacterium
TCCAAAAGATATCTCATTTCTTGAGCAAGGAAAAGTTGGCACTTACAGGAACAGTAAAATCAAGGATATTTTTGGCGAAATTGAGGAAATTAAGAAAATATGCAAACTGTTCAAGACTGATTGTATAATACTCGACCACACCCATCCGGTATTGAACTTTCCAGTAATAAGAGTAATTATTCCACGGATTTCTGACTTTTTACCTTTCTTGAGTCAAGATATTCTTGTATCTGAAGCGACAAGACCGTCCGCTACATGGCGTGGATCAAGATTCAGGAAAATAATGCAGAGTTTTTTTGTATAGCAGCCGTTGGCGTTTGAAAGATGTGCTTGACAATAACCCAAAAAATATCCCAATGATTCGATAACTCGTTTATGTAAATAATTATGGCAAAGAAGGCGAATGCAGCAATTATTCCTAATGCAGATGGATGTTTCTGCAAGAGGTTCATTCAATATATACCTTTTTTGTTGACAAAGCACAAGATCGATTATATATCAATAAACTTAAATGGGGTTATCTATATATAACCTTAAAAAATTAATGAAATCAATGAAATATTAATCAAATTTATTGTATCGAGTATCAAATTGAAAAGCAAATTGAGAGGAGGTGACCTTAGATTAGTCCCCGTATGAGAAAGTGATTAATATATAGTCAGAATGGTTAATTATTATTAATAATAATGGAGGTAAGACTATGGCAAAACACGAAACTCCTATGATTGATCAGCTAGAGTCTGGTCCGTGGCCAAGCTTTGTATCCGATTTAAAGCAGGAGGCCGAATCAAGGGCAAAAAATGTAAATGGTATAGACTACCTTTCTTACAAACATGGAAGAACTCACTGGAAACACGGCGGAATAGTCGGTGTATTCGGCTACGGCGGTGGTGTTATTGGAAGATACTGTGATCAGCCGGAGATGTTCCCTGGCGTTGCTGCTTTCCATACCATGCGCGTAAACCAGCCTTCAGGCAAATACTACACAACAAAATTCCTGAAAGATCTTATGGATATCTGGGAACTGCGAGGAAGCGGTTTGACCAACTTTCATGGAGCTACAGGTGATATCGTTCTTCTCGGCACAACAACACCACAGTTGGAAGAAGTCTTCTATGATTTAACCCACAAGATGGATACAGACCTTGGCGGTTCCGGTTCAAACCTGAGAACTCCCTCGTTGCGAATTTGCCTGCTTTGATACACAGGCGATTTGTCATCACATGACCAATTTTTATCAGGATGAGCTTCATCGTCCTGCTTTTCCATATAAGTTTAAATTCAAATTTGACGGATGCTCCAACTGCTGTGTTGCATCTATTGCGCGTTCAGACCTGTCCTTTATCGGCACATGGCGTGATGATATACGTATTGATCAGGAAGCGGTAAAGGCATATGTCGGCGGTGAAATTCCTCCAAACGCAGGAGCCCATGCCGGCCGCGACTGGGGTCCGTTTGATATCCAGAAAGAAGTTATCAATATTTGTCCAACAAACTGCATGCGATATGAAGGTGGAAAACTTGAGATAAACACTAAAGAATGCACTAGATGTATGCACTGTATTAACGTAATGCCCAGAGCCCTAAGGCCAGGTCTGGATAAGGGCGCGACTATATGTGCCGGCGCCAAAGCCCCGATTCTCGATGGTGCACAAATGGGTACTATGCTTGTTCCTTTTATCAAGATTGAAGAACCTTACGATGAGATCAAAGAGAATATAATTGATCCTATCTGGGAATGGTGGATGGAAGAAGGCAAGAACCGCGAGCGTCTTGGCGAATTAATCAGACGTCAAAGTTTCCAGAAGCTGCTTGATGTAACAGGCATTAAAGCAATGGCGCAGCATGTTCAAGAGCCGCGTTCTAACCCGTATGTGTTCTGGAGAGAAGATGAAGTTCCGGGTGGATGGACACGAGATATCAATGAATTTAGAAAATATCACCAGAGATAGGGGGGAGGAATAATACCATGGCATTTATATCTTCAGGCTACAATCCTGATAAACCGATGGAAAACAGAATAACCGACATCGGTC
>JAFDFV010000307.1 GCA_019309665.1 Deltaproteobacteria bacterium
AACATTCTGTTCATCCAATCACCGTAACCGGTCATGGGGCAGGTGTCACTGAAAATATAGACTGTTTCACACGGACAAACAAGTTTGTCCATGCCACCCAGCATTGTCTTTATCCGATTTTCCACTCAACTACTCGACCATTTTCCCACACAACCACTAATGGCATGATTTTTGCTGCTACTTATAAACAAACGTGTTGAGAATGTTGACGGAATTCGCATTTAATGCCTGGCGAGTCCTTCTAAGCGCTAAGTTGTTTTTGCCCAGGATGGACTGAAAAAAGATGAACATCGAACGTCCAGCATCGAACGTTGAATGGGAAAAGATGAAGAAACAGACATATGACCTGGAGCAGAGAGCAGCAAAATTGAATATAGAATTAAAAGATAAGGGTAAGTCTCCGGAAATAGACTTAAAAGAGAAGGAGGATGCAAGGGAGGATTTTCATAACATTCTCGAAAGTCTAAATGTTGGAGTAGTGGTTATTGACCTGAAAGGAGAGATCATCACCTTTAACCGAGCAGCAGAGAATATAACCGGTTTATTTTCAGAAAAAGTTATAGGGAAAGAGTTTGATAAAGTTTTTGATCCGAATTTTTTTCTAAATTCGCATTTAGACTTTAAATCTCTTAAAGATATTCAGCAAAACGCAGATGTTGAGGCAGAAATCCGTCGGAAAGGCAAAAACACTTTCTATGTAAGCCTGTCGATCTCTCCGGTAAAAAACCCGGAAGGAGAAAAGATCGGAATAGTTCTTGCTTTGCAGGATATAACCCGGCTGAAAAAGCTGGAGGAACGGTCAAATCGTACTGACCGCCTGGCTGCCATGGGAGAAATAGCGGTAAAGATAGCGCATGAGATCCGTAACCCTTTGGGAAGTATTGAGCTTTTTGCCACTGTTCTGAAGAAGGATCTGAAAGACTTTGAAGAATTAAAAGCGCTTGCCGGACATATCTCATCCGGAGTGAAAAGCATCAACAATGTTATATCGAACCTTCTGCTCTTTATAAGACCGCAGCAGAAGCCGAATTTTCAAGCCATTGATATCTGTGATTCACTTGATGATTCCCTGTTTTTTTCCAGCCATCTGGTTAACTCTGATAATGGCATTGATATTATTACAAGGTATTATTCTAAGCCTCTAATGGTATATGCTGATTCGGAATTATTGAAACAGATATTCCTCAACTTGATTTTGAATGCTATTCAGGCGATGCCCCATGGTGGGAAATTGACTATTTCTACCAGAAAACTAAATGGCCGATCAAAAAAAGATTTTGCGGAGATCAGATTTGCCGATACGGGCACAGGCATATCCAAAGCAGATATGCTCAGAATTTTTGATCCATTTTTTACTACAAAGAAGAGAGGCACCGGGTTGGGTCTGGCGATTGTTCACAACATCACAGAAGCTCATGGAGGTGCTGTCGATATTAATAGCTCGGAAGGGAAAGGGACAGTGTGTACAGTTACCTTGCCTTTGGTGGGTAGTTGAGGAAATGATATGCAAACGCAACCGATATTAGTCGTTGATGACGAACCGGATATGAGAATAGCGCTCACTTATGCATTGAGCCATTGTGGATATTCGGTTGAGAGTGCTTCCAGCGGACTTGAAGCCCTGAAGAAATTTGAGGCAGATAAATTCAGTCTAATAATAACCGATCTGAAGATGCCGGGTATGTCCGGCATAGAAATTTTGGGAAAGGTAAAGAAAAGGTCTCCCAAGATCCCGGTTATAATGATTACTGCCTATGGAACCATCAACAATGCCGTAGAGGCTATGCAGCAAGGAGCTTCAGACTACATTCTCAAACCTTTCTCTACGGAAATCTTAGAAGCTGCCATCAAAAAAGTCTACATAAACTCAAATAGCAAGGCTCAAAGCAAATTGCTTGAGGTCTATTCAAAGAGAAACTCGGAAACCAAGAAAATTATAACCCAGGACTCAAAGTTCCTTAACATCCTGGAATTGGCTAAAAACGTGGCTCCCAGTAATGCCACGGTTCTTATCATGGGAGAAAGCGGAACAGGAAAGGAATTATTAGCCTCCTTTATTCATCAGCATAGCGGCCAAAGCGATAGGCCTTATGTTGCAATAAACTGTGCTGCCCTGCCGGAAAGTTTAGCTGAAAGCGAACTCTTTGGTTACGAAAAAGGGGCCTTTACCGGAGCGGTAAGCAGAAAGATAGGTAAATTTGAATTGGCTAATCATGGCACTATTCTTCTGGACGAGATAACCGAGATAGCCATACCGCTTCAAGCCAAACTTTTAAGGGTGCTTCAGGAAAGAGAAATTGATCGGGTTGGAGGCGATAAACCTGTTCCGGTTGATACAAGAATCATCGCTATTAGTAACATTGATATAAATAAAGCTGTCAAAGAAGGAAAGTTCAGGGAAGATCTATTCTACAGAATAAATGTTATTCCTCTCACCATTCCGCCGTTACGGGAGCGGAAGGGCGATATACCATTATTGGCAAATTATTTTTTAGAAAAATATAGTTTAAGCAATAACAAAAAGATGACAAAGATAGCTGAAGAAACAATTTTCCTTCTTTTAAGATACGATTGGAAGGGGAGTGTGAGGGAATTGGAAAACACTATTGAAAGAGCCGTACTTCTTGGGAAAGGCGAAGTCCTTTTGCCTAAGCATCTATTTTTAGAGGAACTGGGCAGCAATGGGAAAAAATCGGTTCCTATCAGAGCCGGCCTGTCTGTAAAAGCGATGGAAAAGGAGTTGATCTTTCACACATTGGAAGAGGTAAATAACAATCGGACACATGCAGCAAAACTTTTAGGGATCAGCATCAGGACATTGAGAAACAAATTGAGAGAGTATAAAGAAGTGCCTAAAGTGAGCTAAAGTATATTAAAGCGCCTAAAGTTAAGGTCTCGCTTCGCTCCATTAATTCATATAAAATTAACAGAATTCCACAACTTTAGGCACTTTAGGCACTTCTCTATAGGCAAGTATTGCCTGTTTGAAGGGAGTAGGAGCTTGTCAAAAACGAATTGGAGACAACAGAATCACTGGAAAGATAAAAAAATAGCTGATAAGTCAAGAAGTTGGAGCAATTGCTAATTATTGACGCCGCTTCTGGTATGGTATTTGCTTTTAAAGAAAATAATCACCACGGAAGGGCACGGAGTTTCACTGAAAGTTTTCAACCTGTGCGGTTAGCCATTAGCGGTTAGCCGTTAGCACTGAAAAGAGGTGGAAATGAGAGATTTTAGAGAACTTAATCAACAGGTCAATGAGGTAAAGAGGATGTTGAACGAAAAGTATTTTGATAATTCAGTGTAATTCCGTGAAAATTCGTGGTGAACTATTACAAAAAAAAGGAAAAATTTAAAAATGGAACCACAAGGAATATTTAGCGGGACAATTCCTCTTTTGGAAAAGACTTTAGACTTGAGATCCATCAGACATAATTTGATCATTTCAAATGTCGCCAATATGGATACTCCTAATTATAAAGCCTTTGACATAGTTATTAAAGAAGAGCTTGAAAAGGCAATGGGGGCAGGAAAAAATATAAAGCTTGAAAAGACCGGACCAGGGCACCTT
>JAFDFV010000308.1 GCA_019309665.1 Deltaproteobacteria bacterium
TTTTTAACATATTCCCTATACCGCCTGCGTGCTAATGACAACTTGGAATTAAATAATTTGAGAACATAATCAGTATCCTGCCAATTGTTCTTTTTCTTTCCCATTATGGCTGCGTGACCACAATAAGTATATTTATCCAGAAACTTAAGGTCAGGTATTATTTTGGCTCGAAGCGGGTTCAAATGAATATATCTTATCAGTTCAAGCATATAAGCATCTTCCTGGCAAAGAATGGATTTATATCGATTTTGAAATAGATGCCCCACACGATTATGTTTGCGATTGAAATACATTGCATGACCGGTCAGAAGTCTTTTCATTACTGTTGATATTGGAACCCTGCCGGTTCGTAAAAGCAAATGAAAATGATTGGGAATTAATAGGAATGATTGTATGCTATTTTCGCACTGCTTTCTGCCATAATCTCATTAAGGTGTTTATTGAGATTCCAAACTATCGAACGTAATGGATTTTTTACAGATACGATTTGGACATCTGAAACTTACATCGGCAACGCCCGGTTTATCAAATCCTTGTAACCTGCGATTTAAATCGAATATCGCAGGAATTTTAGCAACTGATATCTACCGGGTTGTTGGAGATATCTGCACTTTTGACAGGACGATTTATTGCCGATAAACAGCTTCGATGGTCTTTTAACATAGCCATGGCGGAATACTTCTCAAAGTCCCGAATGTAAAGAAAAATGGAATTAAAGCTAAATGAAAGCTAAGCTGAAAGGCTAATTTCTTCATAAGGCCATTGTTCTACCCATGTGAGAGTTATCGCCTAAAGGATTCCACCGGGTAGACGCGCACATGACATTGCAGGCAATTACCCCGCCACTGGTGTTTCATACGAATTTCCACTACCGTAGCCGGTCCCACATGGCAGGCAGCACAGTTTTCTCTCATTTGTAGATCATGTGCTATGGGTGGAGGAGCCCCAGGTAGGAAAGATTGGCCTAAACGGGGAGGAGGAAGACTCTGCCAGTCGGTTTCCCTGAAGAGAGTATCTGTAGTAGTCCAGAGGTGACATTGCATGCAACTGACCAGTTCCGGATGGGGTGTTATCGGTGTAATTCTTTTCAATGATTCTGTCCAGCCGCCGTCGGCATGACAGGTAAAACACTCAAGGTTTATTCCGTGTGCCTCAAGGGGATGGGGTATTTCGGGCGGTGATCCAGGGTATTGTCTGCGGGAATAATATTGGCCCAGAGTTCGTCCCGTGGATCCGTCTTGGAGATGGTTCTTCGATGCTGGGACGTAGTTATTAAAGACAACAACGTCGCCCTGACCTGAACTCTGGCTTACTACCTCCGGCGATGCGGCTTCCAAGTTCTTTGACTCAAAAACTGAGGCTGAAAACAGGATAAAAGCTATACAAATCAATAAGATCCAGGCACATGTGATTAAAACCTTCCAGATTCCCCGGTTTGCCATTTCTATCATACTCTCTCTAATTTCATAGCGCATTTCTCATAATCCGGCAGTTTGGATAAAGGGCAATCAGTATCCAATAAAGCTTATAGATAAAATGGCTCTCATTAAGGATCGGCACGAAAACCATTCCATTTGGTAGACGTACTCTTTTGTTCAAGCTTGCTTTCATAATGACCGATTTCTCTTAGGGCTGATCTTTAAATTGCTACAGCCTGTGATGCAACGCGGTGTTTTGGTAATATCTCTGACATCTTTATAAGTTGGCAGGTAGCTGGCTCCCGCCCGCCTTCATTTTTGCCTAAGGCGAATGATTGTGGGTCCGGGGGAGGCAGTTGGATCCGAGCATTAATTGTCGGAGTGCAAGAAGATTTGCCTTAACATAGAATTATTGATATTGCATATCCATTGAGAGATTACCAAATATCATCGAACTTATGATATCACCTTACCCGACGATATCACAACAATTATTTGGTGCTAAAAAACTATCATTTGTTGGAGATACCACAGGTTTCACAACTGCGGCGTAGCTTGTGTTAATAGGTTCGCACAACAATCACATGCTTTGGGGAACCCCTGAAAACTGTGGTCTCAAATATAAAGTGCGCACCAGAACAGAGCCTGGGGTCATTCACCAAACTGAAGTTCATCTCGTGCTCGTAACTCCATGGGCAATAAACTGCCATACATAAATATATGCTGTGGGGTTGCGACATCAGCTTCCTGCCCAAAACGTACCACGGCTCCAATCTGTGCTTCCAGCTCCGAAGGGTGCCCCTCCATCACGTCACGCTGCAAGGAGGCGGTTGACTCTGGCACCAGACCATCATACATGGTCATTATCGTTTGCAGGGCATTTTCTGGCAGTGAAATATCGTGAGCGACCGCTACTGCAATAATTTCCCGAAGGCTGAGTTCCGCCATCCGACGAGTCTCTGGCAGGCTGCGCCATATCCCAACTGGAGCACGCGTAACCGCCCCCATTCCACTCCACACAGTAATAAGCATAAACTTCATCCACATGGCAACCTGGATATCAGGTGGAATTTCCGCGTTGACACCTGCCTTTTTAAATGTATCAAGCAATAGTTCAATTCGTTGGCTGCGATGGTTGTCCAACTCTCCAAATTTTACGAAAGGATCTGTTCCGGCATGGACAATATGCCCTGGCCCCGCCACATAACAAAATAGCCCACATAGACCGCCCAATACATGTTGGTCTCCTAAAGCTTTAGATAATTGCGCCGGCGCCTCAAGTCCGTTTTGCAACGGTAGAACAAATGTTTCTGGTCCTATCATTGGTCGCATGGCCTCAGCTGCCTCTGGCACTTGCCAGGCCTTAACACCCACTATCACCATATCAACTTTGCCTATTTTCGATGGATCGTCAGTTGCTTGAACCGGCTGTACCGCAAAGTCACCATTTATACTATCCACTTGCAGACCATGCGTGAGCATCGCGTTCAAATGCTCTCCACGGGCTATGAAAACGACATCTTCTCCAACCTGGGATAGTCGTCCTCCAAAGTATCCGCCCACCGAACCTGCTCCAAAAATAGCTATTCGCATAGAAACCTCCAACAGAAAAAATTATTATCTATTTTAGTTAACTATATAAACCAACAATATACACTTTCCTTCTGCAAGGAAGTGTTATACCGACTCGATCCTTCTTGGCCAGTTAACAGACAAAACACCAGTACTGATACATTGAGAGTACCTCAGTCCAGAAGAAACCTGTGATATCCAATAATCAGTCCCAAATTTGACGGATTTCTGCCCTGTGTTTTTTGCCAGTATCACAGTTTTACAGAATGTTGTAACAGTTTTACAGAATGTTGTAATATCAGATTGATATATAGACTGTTTGTTAAAAATAATCAAAATATTTTGGAAATTTGGTTTACAACGTTTACGACAACATCATTGGTAAATCAGTTTTCAAATGTTATTTAAGATGGCTGACAATAAAGCAAGTATCCGTGGCTATCTGAGTGGCAGCGATCATACCCTGGTACTGGGTTCCGACCGGCAGGTTTGCCGGTTGCACTACACCGACCCCTCTGGTTCTCAGGTTTACAGCCCCACGGGTATTGGAAACGGTTTCCGAGTAATAGCCGTCTTGGGCTTTTCGCAAAGTTTCTTTTATGTCCGTGAACTGCTTTTCCGATGCTATGACGGTAACTACATCTTTGCCAAAAGGAGGCTGGACCTCCAATTCTCCCAGTTTCCCTATTGTTTTTACCTGTCCGGATTTTAGCCTGTTATTCTGGTCGTGAACGTTTGGAAAAAGAAGGGTGTTTATGGTTTGTGTTTTGCGGCCTTTTCCGGCAGTAGACAGGTATATTACTTTGATATAGCAGTCCCGTGTGGCCTCTATTTTAAATTTTATCTTTTCGCCATTATAGTAGTCGGCCCCCTGCCCTTTTTCAGATTCGATTCTTATTTTAAAACCACGGCTTTTGTCACTGTGCTTTACATCATCGTCGGT
>JAFDFV010000309.1 GCA_019309665.1 Deltaproteobacteria bacterium
GGCTTGCTTGTATTCGGTTTTGGAGCCACTGATTCAATACCCATTAAACGCATCAGTCGTTGAACACGTTTGCGGTTTACATGAAAACCCTGACGGTTCAAATAGTCCCTCATCTTTCGACTTCCATAAAAAGGATGCCTGAGAAATTCTTTGTCGATAATCCTCATTAATTCTAAATTCTCATTACTTTCAAAAGTGGAAACCATGGGCCGGTAATAAGATGACCGTGGCAGTCCCAGCAAGTCGCACTGCCTGCTGATACTGAGATCTGAATCTTTGGGTTCTATGCATTGTATCTTCTCACCTACGCTCATCCCAGATAACCTGTCTTTTTTTTTAGCCAGTCCACTTCGATCTGCAATTGTCCGACCTTTTTATATAAACGATCTCGTTCAACCTCTTTCTTCTCAGTCTCTTTGTCTTTTCCCCTGATAAAAATATCAGGGGCTGCATCAAGCAACTGCTTCTTCCATCTACCTATTTGATTGCTATGAACCCCATATTCTGAAGCCAATTCAGACATTGTTTTCTGACCCTTTATTGCATCAAGGGCAATTCTCGCCTTCAATTCCTTGCTGTGTTTTTTTCTGCTCATATTGTGCCTCCTTTTTTTCTTGGAAACACACCTTAACACCTTAACACACTGTCTCATTTTTGGGGTCCACTATACTAATTCAAGGTTGCAGAAACAAGACAGAGCAAGAGAAAATGCAGCGTGAGTTGGCGGCCTACGGGGTAGTGTGGCCAGTGCCTGCTGATTGTGACGAGGCGCACAGCGTTTTCACAGAGTATCATCTCAGTCACAATGCCGGACTGCTTGATGCGTTCATCGGTCAAATAGCGGTAGCATTGAGAGTACCATTGTACACATTCAACCAGAAACATTATCGCTTTATTCCAGAATTGCGGACCATCCAGCCTTACGAAAAAACCACTTAGCGTAACTATTTGCTCTGCTGTGATTTGTTGTCGAGCAAGCTGTTTGCTTGTAAAGGCGAGACAGTGAGCATGAAGTCGTGGGTAGTCCTGGTAAATGGCGGTACTTTTATATGAAACACTAAGCCGCGGCAGGGCAAACCCCACCAATAACATTGCTTTTATTCAAAGTCTTTTTTTAAAAAGCCGGTTTTAAAATAATTTATTTGATGCAAGCTCCTTTTTTATCGTCTGTATTCCACGGTAATTCATTTTTATGAAGCAGTTAATCAGCCTGGTTTAAATATAGTTTTATATACGTAGTTCCTTCAATGAAGGACTGACAGTTCGTTGTGCAAAAGGCTGATCAGTCATGTTAGTATCGCGCTCTATGGCTTCAGTTCGTCATCGACTTTCATTTCTGCTTTAAAAATGTTTTTTGTAAATACAGAGATCATGACAAATTGGGTTTTTTTGACATATAAAGGATTCTGTCGAAACCAGAGGGGTCGCGTCTTCATTCTTGACAGATTTACAGCACCTTTAAAATGCCCAACAAGGGCAATTAACGCAGACGCCTAATATCGTGCGGCTTTTATTGCCTGGGAAGTAAGCGGGTTGGTAGCAGTTCATAAATATCGACCTTTAAATCGGCGCTGGTTATCGCCGGCGTTCTACCTCTTGATACTTGACAAATAAATTCGCTATTGTACAATTGTCAAAAAATACATATTCTGGAGGTAAACATGGATGTTGTAATTGATACATCTGCATTGATTACAGTTATTGTTGGCGAACCTGAACGTCGTAGGATTATCGAATTTACTACTGGAAATACACTTATTGGGCCTGGTTCTATTCCTTGGGAAATTGGCAATGCCTTCTCTGCAATGTTCAAGCAGAACAGGTTGACACTTGATGAAGCTCGGAAGGGCCTTGTAATTTTCGATAGTATCCCTCTCAGGTATATTAAACCAGATTTTGTTAATGCCTTAAAAATATCAAAAGAAGCCAACATGTATGCATATGATGCCTATTTCCTGGATTGTGCTATTAGACATAAAGCACCGCTATTAACGTTGGATCGAAAGCTAAAGAGAGCTGCTCAAAATCTCAACATCGAAACCATGGAGGTTTAAAATGCAAGTTTATACATATTCAGAAGCTAGACAAAAGCTTGCTATAGTTCTTGAACAGGCTGAAAATACTGGAAAGGTACTAATTCGAAGGAAAGACGGAAGAACCTTCGCATTGGTTCCAGAAAAGATCGCTTCTTCACCCTTAGATGTCCCTTCAATTAAAGCGCGTATTACAACGCAAGAAATAGTGGATATTATTCGGGAAGGAAGAGAAAGGTAGAACAAATCAGTTCTCCTGACCGGAAAGGCCGGGGCGTTTTTCGCATCAGCATCATTTCGTATAAAACTTGGCATTTGCCAATTTCATCTTTAGCTTTTCCGGCTGGTGACTTCTGCGTTATGTGACTGGTAAATATGAAATATTGAGATAACTATTGAATTTTACATGCATGCTTGTATTCTTCAATCAGCGAATGTGTGGATATAGTATGCATGTAAGGCATTGGGGAAGTGAACATTGATTTTCAAATGTTCACTTTTCAGGGAGTCAAGACTTTGGCAAGATATTATCACCTTTTTATATTTTTTTACAAAAGTGGAGAAATCTACATGAAATCAGTGAGTTTGAAATCCAAAATTGGAATAGATGGATGTTTACGTGTCAATATTTCAACAAAAATTAAAAAAAAGCATGTTGATGTTTTGGTGATATACGATGTGCAAAATGGTACCAATGGTGTTGAAACATCAAATTGGCCAGATAATTATTTTGCAGAGACATATGGCTGTCTTTCGTCAGATCCTATTAAACGCCAATCTCAAGGAAAATATCCTGATAGAGAACAATTACTATGAAATATCTATTAGATACCAATGTATGCATTAAATATCTCAATGGTAGTTCTGAATCAGTCAAAAGACATATTAAAAAACTACATCCATCTGAAATTGTTATCTGTTCAGTGGTAAAATCGGAACGACAGGTTCCCATGTTCCGCACACAAGCCTGGATTAAGCTCACGCCACCTTTATGCCGGACACCATTCAGGCAGCAAACAGGTTCCCCCTGAATTTATCACGGGACAGTGGTGCAACCCCGCTTTTGATGTCATCATATACGCTTACGACACGTCATCAGTGGTTCGCTTTCGCTCGTCTTCTAAATCCATATCTGACTTGGTCTTTGCCAAGCCTTTTCCGTAACGCTCACCACCCCGGCTCTTAACCGACGCAGCTTACGGCGATTTGAGACCTGCTCCTGCAAGC
>JAFDFV010000310.1 GCA_019309665.1 Deltaproteobacteria bacterium
GGTAATCAGCAAATGAAAGTCGCTACTTTTCAGACCGATCCTATATTGCTTGATATTAAGGCAAACCTTGAAGATACAATTTCAAAAATCCATCATGCCAAAGAAAAAAAAGCTGATCTGATTGTATTCCCGGAACTGGCGCTGACAGGGTATTTTGTTGGAGAAAAATATCATGAAGTGGCTCTTAAAATAGAGTCTAAAGAAATAAAAAAACTAGCGCTCGCAACAAAAGGAACAGCAGCAATAGTCGGTTTTATTGAAGAGTCCAAATCTATGAATTTTTATAACTCTGCGCTTATTGCTGTCGATGGAGAAGTTCTATTTGCATACCGCAAGTTAAATTTACCAAACCATGGAGTATTTGAAGAAAGAAAATACTTTTCTAATGGGAAACGAGTATCAACATTCAGGTTGCTTGGCTATAATTTATCCGTTTTTATTTGTAACGACATGTGGCACCCTGCCCTGCCTTATCTTGGAATATGCCAAAAAGCAGACATATTTATAACTATTTTAAACTCATCCCAAGGTTCTATGGGAAGCGAATTCAACAATATTGAAAGCTGGAAAATCATAAATAGATTCTATTCGCGCGTATTTGGAATTTACAATATATGTGTAAATCGTGTCGGTATTGAACGTTATTTTGAAAAAAGAGAGAGCATGAAAAATACGGAAGAAGATGAGGATGATCCTTATCGGTTCTGGGGAGGAAGCGAAATAATCAATCCTTTTGGTAAACAAATCGCCAAAGCCGCACTTTATAAACCAGATATGATTTTTGCTGAAATTTCGAGAGATTTACTCCGCCGGAAAAAAATTCTGTTTCCCTACCTGAGAGATGATGAACCACACTTTACTTGTCGTGAACTCAACCGCATTTTATATGGTAAAAAATAATCAATTTATATGTTTTCTCTTTACTTGATTATGATTTATTGATATAAAAATATTTTAAAATGATTTCAATCATATTGATTTAAATTTTAACATACTGGTTTTACATGAACTTAGCGCCATTCAGGCGGACTTTTTTGACAGGAGGTTTATAGAAATGGATATAAGCAGGAAATTGGGAATCTTGGTTTTTTTTGGTGTACCTGCAGTTATAGGCGGCGGAATTACTTATGCTCTATTCGGCGACAGCTATAATGCTGTATTTATATATGAATTTCTTCTTTTATTAACGGCCGGTATTTTTGTCAGCAGGTAAAGAGCCTGTCCTTCAAATTTATACGCTATGCCTTTCGTATAACCTATGCCTCTTTCTACTCCAGGCTTGGAGAAAGAAATGTCGTGGATTTTCGTTAAAGCTATCCCGCAACTGTTATTGCCCCTTGCCCTCCCCCCTGATGAGTAAGGGGAACTGGAGGTGCTATGCAGAATAAAACTCCCCGTGATATTATTCTGTGGTTTTTTCTTGCCGTTTTTCTTGTTTCAATATTCATGATGGGCTGGCTCTTCTGGCCATTCATATCAATTATTGTTCTCGCTTCCGTTGTTACAGGTATTTTCAACCCTGTTTACAAATTTATAAGAATTAAAGATAAAATAAATCCTCCTTTTGCATCATTTTTAACCTGTATCATTATATTTATTGTCCTGTTTGTTCCTATAGTCTTTTTTGTAGGTATTTTATCTAATGAGGCTTACGAACTGTATCTTACAGCAAAAAGCGCCGTATTGGGCAAACAAATTAAAAGCCTGCTTGAAAGCAGCAGAATTCTTGAAAATGCAAACAATGTACTATCGAACTTCAACATTAAGCTCACTGGAGAAGAACTCAACAAAGCGATTTCCGAACTGGGCAAAATCGTCGGCCTGTTCCTGTATGAGCAGGCCAGCGCCATAGCTTCAAATGTGTTTAAACTATTAATAAACTTCTTTTTCATGCTGCTTATAATCTATTTTCTGTTTATTGACGGAAATAAAATTGTATCGTTTATAACTGGTCTTTCTCCTCTGCCAAAAGAACAAAATGAAAAACTGGTTCAAAAGTTTAAGGATATGGCGGGAGCCATTCTAATCGGCAATGGACTTGGCGGTTTGATTCAGGGGACACTGGGCGGTTTGGTTTTTATGATGTTCGGTTTAAAATCGCCTTTTTTGTGGGGTGTAATTATGGCTCTGCTCGCATTTCTCCCGATTATCGGAATTGGAGTTGTATTTATTCCTGCAACCGTCTATCTTTTTTTAACAGGAAGGGTTGCCGCGGGCATATTTTTTATTATATTTTATTTAATTCTGTCCGGTGGAATTGAATACATCTTCAAACCCAAGCTGGTTGGCGAACGCGTTAAAATGCATACGCTCTTAGTATTTTTTTCCATAATTGGAGGGTTGAAATTATTCGGAATCCTGGGCATAATTTATGGTCCGCTTGTTGTGACAGCATTCTTGACATTAACTGATATTTATCATTCCAGCTATCAAAAAATGGTTGCGCCCATGAGAAAGTAATTTTGCAACAGTTCACGGTTAACAGTTCACGGTTAACGGTTGTTCAAAACAAAAAACAAGCAATTCAGTTGTGAGAGCCATTAGGATAATATTTCATATAAAATTCGTAAACCGTAAACCGTAAACCGTGAACCGTGAACCGTAAACCGTGAACCGTAAACCGTAAATTAGGTGCCTATATGATTGAAACAGAAAAATTGTTCGAGATAAGCATCGAAAGCGAGATGAAAAAATCTTATCTCGACTATGCCATGAGCGTCATTATCGGGAGAGCTCTTCCGGATGTACGCGATGGCTTGAAGCCGGTACATCGTCGCTCTCTATTTGCCATGCGCGAATTGAAAAACGACTGGAATAAACCATATAAAAAGTCTGCGCGTATCGTTGGTGATGTCATAGGTAAATATCACCCGCATGGAGACACCGCCGTTTATGATACTATTGTTCGCATGGCACAAAACTTTTCTCTTAGATATCCTCTAATAGACGGACAGGGTAATTTTGGATCTATAGATGGAGATCCTCCTGCCGCGATGAGATATACTGAAATCAGGATGACGCGCCTTGCACATCAGATGTTAGAGGATCTGGAGAAGGAAACTGTTGATTTTGCTGCAAACTATGATGAATCTTTAACAGAACCCTCTGTTCTTCCATCTAAATTCCCCAATCTCTTAGTTAACGGGTCATCAGGCATAGCTGTCGGTATGACGACCAACATCCCGCCTCATAATCTTACTGAAGTCACTAACGCAATAAAAGCTATTATCGACAATCCTGACATTACAATACAGGAAAT
>JAFDFV010000311.1 GCA_019309665.1 Deltaproteobacteria bacterium
ATGGTATTTTGCAAGGCAGCGATTTTACTCGTTGGGGAGATAAAAACAACTTCTACCTGAACCATATCCCTGTTATCAAGGAAATGTTTCCGGATGCATTCTTCATTCACATCGTGAGGGATGGCCGAAATGTCGCTTGTTCTTATAAGCGGCTCAATCGATTAGCACTTAATTCGAAATATTCCCCACGTTTTCCTAAAAGCATTGAAGAGATTGCAGACTCTTGGCAACAGAACATTATGACGATTCTAACTGCTTTCGAAGTATTTGATTTTGAGGATGTTGTTGAGGTCCGACTGGAAGATTTAACACAGCGTCCAAAGGAGGAACTGGCTCGCGTTTGTGAGTGTTTGGGAGAAGAATTCGATCCGCGAATGCTTGAATATAACCGGATCACTATAGAACGAAATCTTGAGCCTCAGGAGTTTTTGAAGTGGAAAGATAAAATACATCTTCCACTAACAAGTGAAGGCCAGTACGAATATAAACGAACGCTCAGCACTGTAGAAATTGATACATATGAAAAAATAGCTGGAGAAATTCTGAGACGATACAATTATTTGAACTATACATAATGAAGTTGCATAATTATGTTTTGCCAGATGATTAGACGACTATTGGGTTTGCCCTGTTCAGCGTCAGGGATTCAATCGGCCACCTATTTAACGCAATTAGGAAAACATCCTCCTGAAATATGCCAGACGGATTAAAAAACAAAACATTACACGCTCTCTTCTGGAGCTCCTTCGAACGTATTGGCCAGCAGGGGATCCAGTTTATCATCTCAATTATTCTGGCCCGTCTGCTTCTGCCCGAGCAATTTGGTCTGATCGCCATGCTGACGATCTTTATGGCAATTGCACAGTCATTTATTAACAGCGGGTTTGGTCAGGCCCTGATTCAGAAGCAGGACGTCACCCATATTGATGAATGCTCGATATTTTATTTCAATATTTTTGTGGGTTTTTTTGCTGTTGGTGCCTCTAACATGCGCACTGTCTCTTAACCTGATCATTAATGCCTTTGGCCTGGTGCAGATTACTCTGCTCACCAAGCACATAGATTTCAAGACACAACTAAAAGTAAGCGTGATAGCCACTGTCATTTCTGGAACGATTGGCGTACCCATGGCTTTTAATGGCTTTGGTGTCTGGAGCCTGGTGGCACAATCTCTCAGCAGTAACCTTTTTCGCACTGCTTTGTTGTGGCTTTTCAACACCTGGCGTCCATCGCTGGCCTTCAGTTTTGTTGCCTTGCGCGGTATGTTTGCTTTTGGTTCCAAGCTCTTATGCGCTAAACTGATCGCTACCATTTTCAACAACATATACTTGATCGTGATCGGAAAAATGTTCTCTGCCGCGGACTTGGGATTTTACTCGCGCGCCAAAGGACTTCAACAACTGCCGGTAGCCAATATTTCGGGCATAGTCAGCCGTGTTACTTTCCCTGTGTTCTCGTCGGTGCAAGATGACAAACCTCGGTTGAAACGGGGCGTTCGCAAAGCGCTCTTGACGCTGGCGATGCTTAATTTCCCATTGATGATCGGGATGGGTGTCGTGGCAAGACCGCTGGTTATGGTTTTGCTCACCGAAAAATGGGGTCCCTGTATTCCTTACTTGCAATCGCTTTGCGTGGTTGGAATGTTGTATCCAGTCCATTTAATCAATCTGAACGTCTTGACCGCCCAGGGACGCTCGGATCTTTTTTTTCGACTTGAAATCCTGAAAAAAATCTTGGTCGTTATTGCCATTTCAGTTACTTACCGTTGGGGCATTATCGCCATGATCTATGGGCAAATTGTCACATCCTGCCTTGGCTATTTTTTAAACGCCTACTATACGGGAAAGATGCTGGATTATCCAATAACCGAACAGATTCAGGATTTAATACCCAGCCTGGCGCTGGCCGGTATAATGGGATTAGGCGTTTATGCGCTTAAATATGCACATATTGCCAATCAGTTAGCGTTGCTGTCTGCGCAAATCATAACAGGGATCGTGCTTTATGCCGTCCTTTGTTACATCTTCAGGATATCCTCTTTTATGGATGTTATTGAGATGGTCAAGTCAAAGTTGCTAAACATTCGATAAGCCAATTAATAATCGACAATAAGAGAAAAACACTATGACAGAACGTAATTAACATCATACATTCATTCCATGTCAGGAAATCAGCGACACGGCCGTGCTTTCCACAGGCACTCTTAGTCAAATCTCTACAAATTGCAAAAGCATGAGGCTTTTTTGGAAGCCAATCCAGAGTATGGGTTGGTACAAAGTGCTGTGGATATATTAATTCAAAAGGAAAACAGGTTGATAAAATGGAACAAACGAAGATTTTCTGCGTTTGACTTAAAAATGCTGATCCTTAAAAACCAGCAAAAGCCGATATATTATGTTATTTCAATATAATAACTATCGACTATGAGTCTATAATACAAGAAAAAAATACATTATATCGGAAAATCTTCGTTTTATTTTCATGCTTTATCTTACTGAAATTATAGCTTTTTAGGCTTTTCGTTCAGGACTAAATAACATATCCTTGACATTGGATATTCTTTTTTCGAAGAAAGACAAGATGATAAAATTGAGAACCGAAACCGAAATCATGAGCGCGTGGAGAAGCGCAGGAAAACCGCTTGTGAGCGTGGTATGCACTACTTATAATCATGAAAAATATATTGAGGATGCCATTCGAGGTTTTTTGATGCAGGAAAGTAATTTTCCTTTTGAAGTAATTATCCACGATGATGCCTCAACGGATTCAACGGCAAGCATAGCCAGAAAATACGCGCAAAAATATCCAAACATCATTAAACCCATCTTTCAAACAGAGAACCAGTATTCGCAGGGAAAAAAATGCATAATCATAGCCTTTAGCTACACAACAGGTGAATATATTGCCTTATGTGAAGGCGACGACTATTGGACAGACTCGAAGAAACTGCAGACCCAAATTGATAAGATGAAAATGTATCCTGAATGCAGCATCAGCTTTCATCCTTGCTTGCGTGGCTACGTTAAAGAGGGAAATAACTATTCCAAAGTAATAGTTTCAAAAAAGCATGTAAATAATATAAAAATATTCAGCCCTGACAAGTTGATTATAGGCGGTGGCACATTTTGTCCAACGCCTTCATTGATTATGAAAAATAAAATCTTTAAAATGATACCGGCTTGGTTTTCCACTGTGCCTGTTGGAGATTATTTTATACAAATACTTGGATCATTAGGCGGAGGTGCGCTCTATCTTCCTGATGTTATGTGTTTCCACAGAAAAAACGCCCCGGGCTCATGGGGGCAAAGAGTATCAAACAATCCTGTTTACAGAGCAAATCTTCTTTCGGCAAGATTAAATTCACTCAGCGCATTTAACCTGGATACTTCCGGCAAATATTTAAAAGCAATCAATTTTGCTATTACAAAAAGAATATTAGAATTTCTTGCCAGCAGAGATGTGCCGAGGCTGATCAAGCTCGAATTTATAGAATCAATCTTAAGCAAAAAAAATGGTATACTTACTGATAAGCTGGGTAGATTTCTACAGATTTTGCAGAGGAACAGCCGGATAATACAGATTATGCCATATTTATATATCGGTTTAATGCACAGAGTAATATGTAAAATAATGAGACAGGAATAAATAGTTTGTTATCATCCATCCCGATCGTTTTACTGTGTTCTCTCTGGCAAATGTTTTAAGTATAGAAATATTCCTGGGGAAAAGAGAAGTCGCTTTGATCAAACCTTTCTTTTTGTTACGCACTCTTGCTCGATATATCTTTGCTCCTGTGCAATTCGCCTCCAGCAGGCTTGCTGGAAAGGAGCCAGGGGGATTCACCTTTTGCGCGCATCGGTTGACGCATCTGAAGCCCGTGAAGGCGGTTTGTTATGGAAACGGGCTGAACAAGGCCGGACGCATGGTGCTGAAAGGCAGAGCCGGGCGGCAGTCGGTCAAGCTGTATGAGGCCGCTGGAGCTGCACATGCGGACTTTATTTGTGTCGTTGGTAGCGAGAAGTGGTTTGGGCATCTCTTCCCTGATGTGATCGGGTTGCAAGGGCACTGGATCGCGGCGGAATGGGCGGAAGGCAAAGGGATGGTTACTGATGCGAAGACTCTGCGTCGGCTGGCTAAGATTATGGTTAAGCTGCATCAGGTGCCTGCAT
>JAFDFV010000312.1 GCA_019309665.1 Deltaproteobacteria bacterium
ATAATCATGAAAAACATAATAGTTTAACATTTGATGAAAAATTGGTCAAACTACTTGAGCACTGGATTAAGCATAATGATGATCATGCTGAAAACTATAGAGATTGGGCAAAAAAGACAAAAGAAAAAGGCACAAATGATGTTGGCCTTCTGCTGGAAGATGCGGTTGATATGACAGAGTTGATAAGCAATAAATTCAAAAAAGCGTTAGAGCTTATAAAAAACCGCTAACTCAATATTGTAGTAATTTTGTTTATCTGTTCTTGAGCTTGAGCAAGGTCGATTTTTATGGCCACCTGAGCAGCAATCAGTTCAAGTATATCTCTGCGATGTCTGGTAAATACTCCTGGTTTTCTGGCCGCAACAGTCAGTGCTCCTATTGAGTCGCCTTTTTCTTTCTGCAGGGGCAGAATAAGCAATGAGCCAAAGTCCGGGAATCGTTGTTCTTTGCTGAATATCGGTGCCGGCCCTCTGTATTCGGCTCCTGCCGGCAAAGAGCGGTTGATTTTCATGACCTGACCGACTATTCCTTCGTTTTTTGAAAATTCCATCCCTGGTAAGTTTTTCGCATGCAATCCTTCAGCTCTGACAATTGAGTGGTATTCGCCCTGAAGCAGGCTGATAGCAATGAAATCAGTCTGTACCAGTGTTCTGACAGCTTTGATAGATGCATCGAAGACAGGTTCCAGACCCAGAACGCTGTTAAGTTCACGCAGCCCTATGCAGACTTGCTGAAAAGCATTTCGCTCACGGTTCATAGTGTAAATCTGCCTTCCCATATTGATATCCAGGTAGAGTTTTTTGCCCAGCAGTTTGAGAATCGTGAGTTCAGACTCATTCCAGTCTGACTTTTCAGTGCGATCTACACAAAGAATGCCGGAAACTTTTCTGTCCACATGGCTTGTTTCTTCTTGTAAATTATCCATGATGTTAACTGCTAAAAGGCTTCCGACACCTCCTTTTTTGATATAATATGGCAGACCGGAAAAGTCAGCCTTAACCGGCGCCAGAGTGATTTCATTTCTATCTCTGAGAAGCGCACCGGTAATTCCGGCTCCTATCGGGTATGGGCCTGGCTGTATGTCTTTGCGAATAGTTGAAATATTTCGCAGCCTGAGTTCGCGCCCATGTATATCCGGCCATAGCACAGCAACAGTCGTGAGAATAAGAGCCTGTCTGATAAGTTCTAATTGCAGGTCAAAGGAGTCGGTAATAGTTTCTATGGTTGAGACACCGGGTTGCTCCTTGTTTTCTATTGCCTCAAATTCCGGCAGGGTTTTAAGTATGGAAGGTCCGGATGCAGTTATTCCTAAATCATTGGCGTATTCCCTGTTATCTGATTTCTTTTTAGCTCTGGCAATTGAGCCGGCCAGTTTTTTGCGATATGCCTGGCTGCGTGCAAACAAGACCAGGAATACGGCTATCAACCCGTAAAGAAGCATGTTGAGAGCAAATTCAGCTACTGGTTGTCGACCGGTAATTGTCAGGCCTGCTTCCATTATAAAAGCGAATAAAATTGGAAAAAGAAAAATTTTAGGAGGATATGTTGTTACAACCCAGGCGATAAATCCTGCTGGAATAATGATTGCGTGTTTTGAATAAGGGCCGGACATTCGCAACAGCATCCATGCCGTTACTGTCCAGAGAAGCGGGCCTTGAATCTGTGCGGTAAAGTGAGCCGGCAGACGGCCTTTCAGGCGGTGTGCGATGTCCAAAAGACCGGCGGCAATTATAACAGTACCTAATAATATATACCATGAGGTTACGGTGGAATTGAAGTCAAAAGCACCTGTTCCTACCGCAAATGCACCAATGGCTGCCAGGGTGATTAGATACCAGGTTTTTGCAAACCTTATGGCTTTATCTTTAAAGCTTTGAGGCTTCATTGAGGATCTTTCAGCAGTTTTTATTACTCAGCCGTAAAAATTATACCATGAATAAATAAAGTTATATCAATTTACTTGTAACTTCTATAGGTGGATAGGTTGAAGTCCGAAGGCTGAAGCTTCCTAAAAGCCTTCTACCTTCGGTCTATATACCTGAGTAGTTACGATTACTTTTCAATTCCAACTCTGGCTTTTACTCCTTTTTGGAAATAATGTTTTATTTCTTTCATTTCAGTAACCAGATCCGATTTTTCGATGAGCCTTTGATCTGCATTCCTTCCTGTGATTACTATCTCAACTTCTTCTGGTTTATCAGCAATTATATATAGAAGATCTTCAACTGAAAAAAGTCCGAGCTTAACCGCAACATTTGCTTCATCCAGTATGACCATCTTATAATTGCCTGAAGAAACGATAGATTTTGTTTTTTCAATTCCTTTTCGTGCAGCTTCTATATCTTCGGCAGCAGGTTTACCATTAATGAAGCAGCCGGATCCGAACTGCTCAACAGTTATGAGATCGGAAAATTTTTTTAGCGCTTTAATTTCACTGTAATTTCCCTTTTTGATGAACTGGGCTATAAAGACTTTCAGACCTGCACCTGCCGCCCTTATTGACAGACCCAGTGCAGCAGTAGTTTTTCCTTTTCCATCTCCAGTATAAATATGGACATAACCTTTCATAACTTCTTCCTGTAAAAACTCATTACATTACTCAAGTTTTGCACCCTCTAATTCCTGTTTTTGTATTGCACCCGCCATGTATATCGCTTCTATTGCAGATGAAACCAGCCAGCCTCGCTTACTGTCCGGCAAACGGATGAGGGAAAAGCCGGATTCATTTCTTTCCTGATACGCCAGCGTACCTTCATGAACTTTGAAAAGCAAAGTATCTTCCTTGTCGGGACCTGCCAGAACATCCACTTCTTTTGCAAGTATTACGACCCTGTCGTCAAAAATTGTTTGTTTGAGCATTATACCGAACGAAATGCCGGAAACGATCCAACATATTGAAAAAATAATAATAACATAAAAAATCCATTCAGCTCTAAAAAAAATACGAATCGTCAAAAACAAAAATAACATCAGATTGACCATGCAGAAAACTGTTGCAAGCTCTGTTTGAGAAAAAAAATTAACACCGAAAATCTCGCTGATTATGTTCTCGGGCTGAGCTAAATTGTCTTCAGTCAGATCATGTACATATTCTATATTATATTTTAAATCAGCGTCCCGCGGTATAAATCGTCTGGCTCTCTCGTAATTAAGCAGGGCCTTGCCCTTTTGTCCTAAACGAAAATAGCAATTACCTATATTATAAAATAGTTCTCCCCGGGATCAGATTGAAAAATTAAATTTGCCAAAAAAAAATGAAATTGATGGCTTTTTAAGATAGATTCATATAGTTGGACAGCCTTCTCAAATTCACCATTAAAGTAAAACTGGTTTGCTTTAAAAAAAATATTCTCAGATCCGCCATCCACATCTCCATCCAGGGCGCAGGCAGTATTCACTGATAGCAAAAATAACAATGATAATGTAATGCAAAATCTCATTTAACCTCCTGGTCCACA
>JAFDFV010000044.1 GCA_019309665.1 Deltaproteobacteria bacterium
GAGGTGTTTATAGACGATCAGTTCCAAATTGAAGTTACGGACCGGACAGTATATATTTCAGGGGGTCAGAACTTTACTCTGGATGCCGCTTATCATCTGCAGACCCAGGCTTTTTCAGTATCCGCAGGGTTTGACAACACCAATTTTACCCCTTATTTAAAAATTTTAGGACAAAGCAAGCTGAATGGTTTCATGACCGGAAAAATCCAGGTCAATGGCAATGCCAAAACACTGGATCAGGTAAAAGGGTCGGCCGATATTTCTCGGATTGAAATTTTTTCAAATCAAACAGAATTGATCCGATCCCGTGACTTCAAGGCTTTTTTAAAGGATGGTGAAATTTCGATTCCCGGTGTCCGCCTGAACCTGCTTGAACAGGGTGTTATGGAAATTAAAGGCAACGGCACGCTGAATGGCGACCTTGATATTAAAGCTCATGGTACCATTCCTTTGGAAATAATATCCCTTTTTACAGATGTTTTCCCCAATGCCGCCGGTGAAGTGCGCCTTTCTCTCGGCGTAAACGGAAACCTGTCGCAGCCGGACTTGCGTGCTGATGCTGAAATTATAAATTGCGGCATGACGGTTCCCGGCCTTTTACAACAGATGCACAACCTGAACGGCAGTATTCATGTTACCCCTGAAGCCATTGTTCTGGATAACATCCGGGGAATGCTGGACTCCGGTAGTTTTGAACTGTCGGGCGCCATTGATCTTAAGGCATATCGACCCTCACGGGTCGGTCTTAAATTAAAAGCCCATGACCTTACTCTTATGATTCCCGACACCTTAGAAAAATCCCTCGTCTCAGGATACATTCAAATGATTGAGGGGAAGTATTATAAAAATATACGGCTGAATCTTATGGGAAGCCTTGGTAAAAAATCCCGGGAAGAGGCCCTGGTAGCACCTGAAATCCCCTGGCCTTTTTTGAAAAACATGGCCATTGATATTACAACCCGTTACAGACAACCTTTTGTGATAGATAATAATATGGCCTTATTGGCCATCAAGCCTGATCTTCGCATATATGGATCTGTGAATCATCCTCTGATCAGAGGAAGGGCTCAAGTAGAATCCGGAACCGTCTATTTCCAAAAAAAGGAATTCAATGTCAAAAAAGGTGTCTTTGATTTTATCAACCCGTATAAAATTGAGCCGACCATTGATGTGCTGAGCGAAATAATAGTTCGGGAATGGACCATTTTTTTGAGTATCTCCGGAACACCGGACAATCTTAAGTTTAATTTTTCTTCCAACCCATCAGAAAGAGAGGAGGATATTCTTTCTTTGTTGATAACCGGGAAAACAACACAGGAACTGATCGCAGGAGAAGGTGGTTTATCCCTGTCTCCTGGACAAATACTGGCCGATGTTCTTGCTGAAACCGTTCAAAAACAAATCAAGGATGCCACCGGTCTGGATATTGTAGAGCTGGAATATAAAGAAGTCGGAGAAGCTGAGGCGTCGGATGAGGTAAAAGTAACTGTCGGCAAAGAGCTTTCCCGAAGAATAACGGTCAAATACGTCATGCAGACAAAAAATGCCAAGGTCATCCAGCAAGTGATCACGGAATATAAATTTCTTGAGAAATTGTTAATGAACACCTTCCATGATACGGAGGGACATTATGGCGGCGGGCTTCAATTCAGATTTGAGTTTCGATAGTGCCCGAACGAAAACTAGAAAATTTTTTCAAGTTCAAGGAAGGCGCAAATTTTAACCGCAGGAATACATGGAGTATTTTGAGGATTAAAATTTAAGCCTGAGGCAAAAATTGGGAAAATTAGCAGTTTTCGTTCAGGCACTATGTAGAGAAAGATAACTTCAGATGACCCTGTTCAAACAGAAAAACTGGATAAAACTATCCGCAGTATTGTGGATTCTAATGGTGTGCTTTGCCAAAGACCCTGCATATGCTCAAAGCACGGGATCTGAGTCAGACCGTGGAGAAAAACAATTTACCCCTGGTTTTCAAATAACGCCCTACCCTCGAATTAAAGATATTAAAATCAGCGGCTCTTTTCCCCTGTTGGAACGAGAAATTCTCAACGCCATGCAGTTGTATCCGGGAGATGTATATCATCCAAAAATGTTTTCCGCCAAAGAGGCCGTGATTGCCGAGGTTTTCAAGAATGAAGGTTACATCGCTCCGGTTGTTAATTTAGACGCCGCAGAAGATCCGACTGACGAAAATTTTGTGGTTTATGTCACTATCGACAAGGGGAATTTTTTTCATATCCGGCGCTTTGAAATCACGGGAAACCGCGCTTTTTCAACCACGCGCCTTAAATTGCGGATCAAAACTTGTAAATCGTGGCTGACTCCGGATTTTATGAGGCGTTTTAAGAAAAAAGTATTTAATAAAGATATTCAAAACCTCATTCGGTTTTACCGGAGAAAAGGATATCCGGAGATTGTCGTGAACTCCAATGTTAACAAAGATGCTAAAACTCAAAATGCTTCTATTTTTGTAACTATTGATGAAGGACCCAGGTATGACATTGAATTTCAGGGCAATAAGGAGTTTTGGGATGTTACGCTTAAAAAAGATCTAACCCTGTTTAAGGAGGGCAACAAGAAGGATTTTGGTCTAAGAAAGAGTATCCGCAAAATAAAGAAACGTTACCGTAACGCCGGATATAAGGATTGTCGGATAGAGATTAAATCTGAAAAAAAACAAGAAGCCGGCATGCCCGTGCGTAACATCCGCCTGCTTATTCATGAGGGGCCGCAATATGTTGTAAATTCCGTAAACCTTACCGGAAATTATGCGTTTGATTCAAAAAAGATCAAAAAACAAATATTAACCGGAACTCCGGGGGTTATTGCAAACGGTGCATGGGTTCAGGAAACCCTGGAAGAGGACAAACTTGCCGTTACGTCTCTGTATCTCAAGCAAGGATATATGAATACCGTGGTGAAAGATGAAATAAAATCGCATAAGGACATTAAAAAAAACACAACGTATGTTGACATCACCCTGAACATCAAGGAGGGGGTTCAGACGCAGGTAACGTCCGTAACGATCCATGGATTGAATGTGCTATCATACTCCAAAGCCATTGAAGCAATCACTTTGAAAAAAGGATCCGCTTTCCGAAACTATATGATTCGCAGTGATGAAAATACGCTGTCTTCCCTGATTTCTGAAAAGGGATATCCTCACGTCACGGTAAAGGGGACTGCGGTCATCAGCAAGGACGATACCCAAGCGGCAGTAGTAACCTATGAGGTTGATGAAGGACCTCTTGTTAGAATGGGCCAGGTGGCTTACACTGGGAATTTCCTCACCAAAGAACGAGTTATCGAAAATGAACTTGAACTCAATCAGGGAGAACCGTTTTCGCTGAATAAATTTTTGGAATCTCAGCGCAATATCCGCGATATCAATGCCTTTGACTCGGTACGTTTTAAAACTTACGGCTTAAAGGAAAAAGAAGATAAAGTGAATTTGCTCCTGGAATTGGAAGAGAAAAAGCCTTATTATATTCAATTGGGCGGAGGGTATGACTCAGAAAGAGAATTTTACGCCGACATCCTGGCCGGTGACCGCAACCTTTTTGGATTAAACAACGTATAGAAATCAGCCGGATAGGGTACCGGGGTGATTTGGGCATGGTTGAACCCAAGTTTATGGGAACTCGAATCAGGTCATCAATAAACATGTTTAGTGAAAAAAGGGAAGAGTTTAACACGAATTTCGGAACCAGAGACAAAGGCATTTCAATATCATTTAACTCCAGGCTTTTTCAGAAATTTAACGCGGACCTTTCTTTTGTATATGCATATAAAAAGCAGTATCAGATGGACTTTGAACCCATACCGGCAGGTGAAGAAGATGAATATGATCCCAGACGAATTCTAACTATAAGTCCCTCCCTTGTTTATAATTCAATGGATTCCTATATACGCCCCGGAAGGGGAATGTTTTCTTCTTTGCTTCTGGATTTTTCTAAAGGGATCAACAATTCTTTGGATAATTTTTTTAAGTATCGTTTCGAGATCCGGAAATATTATACACCCATGGAAAACCTGACATTTGCGTTTCGAGGACTTTTTGGAAATATTACCCGCTTTGATGACGGCAGCACGATTCCGGAAGACCAGCTTTTTTTTCTGGGGGGCACATCTACGGTTCGGGGATTTGATGAAAACAGACTTCGATTTGATACCACAGGCAAAGCCGTGGGAGGAAAAACTGCAATTTTGGGCAACATAGAGGCAAGAATTGACTTGGGACCTAATTTCGAGCTTTCTTTTTTTTACGACACGGGCAGCATTAAAAACGCTATTCTCGACCAGGGTTCGGATGGCTTTCGTTCTTCAGTGGGTGTTGGATTGCATTATCTCACACAAATCGGTCCCATGGGGGTCTATTACGGGCACAAACTGGATAGGAAAGCTAATGAAAGTGCAGGGAGTTTTCATTTCACAATAGGGTTTAGATTTTAGTTTTCACTCAAGTCTCCTTGGACTGTCGAACAAGTGATTTAATACTCTTTTTTCTTTAGGCTCACTTTTGCGCGAGTTCCAGCCGTTCTTAAATTTAAGTGCCTGCTGCCTCAGGTTAATCTCTTAATAAATTTTCAAATTTCTGATATTAAAATTTGCCGATTTGCCTTTATCTATTGACATAATAAAAAAAAATGGTTTATGAATTCTTTTTTTATGTTAAAAGTCATAAATTGGTTAAGGCTTTTTTTGAGCCTTTAACATGAAATAATATTGAAAGGAGAGCTACTGTTTATGGGTTCCAAAAAAAAGGAGGCCAAGGAAAAACCCCTGGAAAAAATGACAGCCAAAGAGCTTAGAGAGGTTGCCATTGAGATGTCTGAGATCACAGGCGTTCACGGGATGAACAAGGCTGAACTTATTAATGCGATAAAACTGGCTAAAGGGATTGAAATAGAATCCGGCAAAAAGACAGATTCAAAGGTTCGTGAAATAAAGGAAAAAATCAAAGAGTTTAAGGCAAAAAGGGAAACGCTTCTTGAATCAAACGATAATAAAATGGCGGCTATTTATAAGCGCCGTATTATCAGGCTGAAGAAAAAAACACGCAAAGCCGCATAACTTTATTTGAAAACTTTGTGAGAAAGCTATTAGCCATTAGCTCTTAGCCTGAATGTGTTATCTGTTTGATTAAAGCTATTAGCGGTTAGCTCTTAGCTAAAGGCTAACTGCTAAAAGCTAATTGCTAAAAGCTAACTGCTAAAAATTTTCGATTTGAGAATAGCATCCAATTGACTATAATTTCAGGTGGTTTGAGTTTTCCTCTTTTCGCAAAAAAATCGCTTAACTTAGGTTATGGTGATAAACTTTAATGAATTCGTATAATTTTCAGAATCTGATTGAGTCCTATGTTGAATTTCTATCCTCTGAAAAAGGTTATTCAGTTAACACCTCTCGTGCTTATTTGCATGATCTGAATGAATTTGCGGATTTTCTCGTACAAAGCGGAATTAGAGGTAAAAAAAAGCAGAATAAAACATATGATTTTAAGGCAAATGAAGTTCACTCTCTGATGATAAGGGGATATCTGGGATTATTATACAAGAAGAACAAAAAATCTACTATAGCACGCAAGCTTTCGGCAATACGTTCTTTTTTCAGATATCTTATCAAGCATGGCATAATTCAGAATAACCCGGCAGAATTGATACATACGCCTAAACAGGAACAAACAATCCCTGCATATCTTACAGTTGATGATATGTTCCGTCTGCTGGATTCGATTAAGACCGATAATCGGCTGGGGCTGAGAAATCGTGCTATTTTTGAAACCCTTTATTCTACGGGGATACGGGTGTCGGAACTTGCTGGAATGAATGTTTTTAATGTGGATTTTACGGGATGTACGATCCGCGTACTTGGAAAGGGAGACAAAGAGCGGATTGTTCCTATCGGTGATAAGGCTTTAAGGGCTATAAAGGCATATAGAAATAAATTGCATAGAGAAACTGATTTGCAAATCAAGGGGGATGGGCCGCTTTTTTTAAATAAAAATAATGGCCGCCTTACTCCAAGATCAATTGGACGCATCCTGAACAAGCTGGTTAAAGAATGCAGCCTTATGGTTCCGGTTTCACCCCATGCACTGCGACACACATTTGCAACCCATATGCTTGATGCAGGGGCGGATTTGAGAGTGGTTCAGGAACTATTAGGCCATAAAAGTCTTTCGACTACACAAAAATATACACATGTTAGTATCGACAGGCTGATGGAAACATATGATAATGCCCATCCTAGAACCTAAGTAAAAGGTAGATTATATTATGAATTTTCATGGAACAACTATTCTTGCTGTTAGGCATAAGGGGAAGCTGGCAGTTGCTGGTGACGGCCAGGTTACTATGAATAATACCATTGTAAAACATCATGCCAAAAAGGTCAGAAGGGTCTATAATGACAGGATAATTGTAGGATTTGCAGGCGCTACCGCCGATGCTTTGAATTTGTCTGAGCGCCTTGAAGCAAAGCTGGAACGTTACAACGGGAATTTAACGCGAAGTGCGGTTGAACTGGCCAGGGACTGGCGTACCGACAAGTATTTAAGGCGCCTTGAGGCGATAATGATAGCCGCGGATGAAACAAATATGTTTCTTATCTCAGGCAATGGTGATGTTATAGAACCGGATGAAGGTATTATGGGTATAGGATCCGGAGGCACAAGTGCTCTGGCAGCGGCAACCGCACTTATAAAATACTCAGGCCTTGATGCAAGGAGTATTGTGGAAGAGGCGATGAAAATAGCGGCATCCATTTGTGTATTTACAAATGATTCTTTTACGATAGAAGAAATTTAAGGAACAAAAAATCGATATGAGAGATCTAAAACCATCAGAAATAGTTAAAGAACTTGATAAATATATTATTGGTCAAAACAAAGGCAAGCGTTCTGTTGCGATTGCTTTAAGGAACCGCTGGCGAAGGCAGCAGGTTCCGGAAGACATTCGTGAAGAAATTATGCCGAAAAACATTATATTGATTGGCCCTACCGGGGTAGGAAAAACCGAAATCGCAAGGCGATTGTCTATTTTGACTGACTCTCCGTTCGTAAAGGTTGAAGCTTCCAAGTTTACCGAAGTCGGATATGTGGGCAGGGATGTTGAGTCGATGATAAGGGATCTTCTTGAACTAACTGTAAACAGGCTAAAATCAAGAGAAAAGGAAGCTGTTAAGGAAAAGGCATGGCAGATTGCCGAAGAAAAAATGCTTGACCTGCTTCTTCCAAAGCCAAAGGTTCAGCAGGTACAGAAGGACGAAGATTTAAAAGAAATACCCTTTGAGCTTGTAACCGGTAATGGAGATGAAGCTTCTTCCACAAGGGGAAAGCTTCGCGCCATGCTTCGTGAAGGAAAACTTGACAACAGATTTGTGGACCTTGATGTTTCAGAAAGAGCCATGCCTGTTGTGGAAGTTTTTTCAAGCATGGGGATGGAAGAAATGGGCATCAATTTCAAAGACATGTTGGGTGGAATGATGCCCAAGAATAAAAAGAGCAGAAAAATTAAAGTGCCTGAAGCCATGGAAATTCTTGCCCAGGAAGAGGCCCAGGCCCTTGTGGACATGGATAAAGTTGTAAGCATGGCAATCGAGAAAGTTGAGCAGTCGGGGATAATTTTTCTTGATGAAATAGATAAAATTGTCGGGAAGAACGGCGGGCATGGGCCGGATGTATCCAGGGAGGGAGTTCAGAGAGATCTTCTTCCTATTGTTGAGGGGAGTACTGTTACCACCAAGTATGGTTCGGTTAAAACAGATCACGTCCTTTTTATAGCATCCGGAGCCTTTCACACAATCAAACCTTCTGATATGATACCGGAACTTCAGGGAAGATTTCCCATCCGTGTGGAGCTTGACTCTCTTGGGAAAGAAGATTTTGTAAGGATACTGACCGAACCCAAGAACGCTCTGCTTCTTCAGTATATTGAGCTTTTAAAGACTGAAAATGTTGATGTTGTCTTTGAGGACAATGCTGTTGATGAAATAGCGCGAATTGCTGAAGAGGTTAATAATCTTACTGAAAACATAGGAGCAAGAAGACTTCATACGCTCATGGAATGTATGCTCGAAGACATTCTTTTTAGCGCTTCAGACATTAAAGAAGCTAAAGATAGAAAAATAGTAATTGACGGGCAATATGTGGTAGACAAATTAAAGGATATCAAAGACGACGAGGATCTTAGAAGATACATACTATGACTCCAAATGTGGCTGACATACTTATTGAAGCACTGCCCTATATAAGACGTTTTTATGGGATGACCATCGTTATAAAATATGGCGGACATGCCATGGTTGATGAGCAGTTAAAGAAAGATTTTGCCAGGGACATAACTTTGCTGAAATTCGTTGGGCTGAATCCGGTTGTTGTTCATGGTGGAGGACCGCAAATCAATCTGGTGCTTAAGCAGATGGGGATACCTTCCAAGTTTGTCAGGGGTATGCGCCTTACGGATGAAGCTACAATGGATGTTGTAGAAATGGTACTCGGCGGCAAGGTGAACAAGGAAATAGTTGCTCAAATAAATAGGCAGGGCGGTAAGGCCGTGGGCTTGAGCGGCAAAGACGGGGGGCTTATATCAGCAAAAAAACTGCATATCATATATCAGGAGGATATGGATAAACCACCTGAAATAATTGATCCCGGCATGGTTGGAGATGTTACTAAGATAAATCCGGATATCATAAATACAATGACGGTTAAAGGTTTTATCCCAATTATTGCGCCGGTTGGCGTGGGTGATTCGGGTGAAACATACAATATAAATGCAGACATTGTGGCAAGCAGAATCGCAATGGCTCTTTCTGCAGGACGTCTAATATTTCTTACTGACGTTGATGGAGTCTTAGACCTTGAAGGCGCTTTAATATCTTCAATTGATACGGAAAAAATCAGTAAGATGGTTGAGGTTAAAGCAATTTCAGGGGGAATGATTCCAAAGATCGAGTGCGCTCTCAGCGCACTTAATAATAATGTTAAAAAGGCTCATATTATAAATGGATGCAAGCGTCATGCTTTGCTGCTGGAGCTTTTTACTGATAAGGGAATTGGGACTGAAGTTACGACATGAAACCTGTAAAAAACGAAATAATAGATAAGGCAAATAAAGTAATAGCAAGAACTTACAATAGATTTCCCATCGTTATAACAAAAGGGAGAGGATGCACCCTTTGGGATTCAGATGGACGAGCTTATACGGATTTTGTTGCGGGAATTGCGGTATGCAATCTTGGTCATGCGCATCCGAGAGTTGCAAAAGCCCTTTCAAAACAGGCTGAAACACTTTTTCATGTTTCTAACCTTTATTATACAGTACCCCAGACAGAGCTTGCATCATGGCTCGTTAACAACAGTTTTGCGGACAGAGTTTTTTTCTGCAACAGCGGAGCTGAAGCGAATGAAGCGGCTATAAAGCTGGTAAGAAAATATTTCAATGATAAAGGCGAAGAAGGCCGCTGCAGGATAATAGCCATGGAAAAATCTTTTCACGGCCGCACAATGGCAACTCTCTCCGCCACAGGCCAGGAAAAGATGCGCAAGGGATTTGAGCCGGTACTTAATGGTTTTGATTTTGTTCCGTTCAATGATATTGAGGCGTTGCAAAGCAAGATCAACCCTTCAACATGTGCAGTTTTAATTGAACCGATCCAGGGAGAGGGGGGTGTTCGCTGCCCTGCTCCCGAATATCTTAAAGGCGTTAGACAGATTTGTGATGAAACAGGAACCCTTCTGATTTTTGATGAAATCCAGACAGGAATGGGCCGTACCGGTAAACTTTTTGCCTATGAAAATTTCGGAATAGAACCCGATGTAATGACCCTGGCAAAGGCCCTTGCCAATGGATTGCCAATAGGCGCCATGCTGGCGAGAGAACATATCGCAGAAGCATTTGTGCCTGGTTCACATGCCTCAACTTTTGGAGGAACACCGGTTGTTACAGCAGCTTCACTTGAAGTTGTTAAGATCCTAATTGAAGAAAATATTATAGATAACTGCCGAAAGATTGGAGAATATTTCAAGCAAAAGCTTTTCCGGCTGAAAGACAGACATGAATCAATTATTGATGTTCGCGGGATAGGCCTTTTGCTTGCCATGAAGATAAAAGTTGATGGGGATAAGGTAGTGAAAGCGTGCATGGATAAGGGTTTTTTAATCAACTGCATTCAGGGTAATATTTTACGTTTTATTCCCCCTCTTATCATAGGAAAAGAGGAAATTGATTCTCTGACGGCATGTCTTGATGAATTGTTTAATAGTTTGGATTGAGTGGTCGCATCGCTATGAACAAAGATATACTGACTCTTTTAGATCTTGAAAAAAAGGATTTTGAACTATTTTTCAAGCGAGCCTTGGAATTGAAAAAAAATCAAAGAAAGAGCATTGAAAAAAGACCTCTTGCAGGAAAAACACTTGGGCTTATCTTCGACAAACCATCGACCCGCACACGCCTTTCCTTTGAGGTGGCAATGATTCAGCTAGGCGGTGCTTCAATTTTTATAAGCTCAAAGGACACTCAGATGGTTCGAAATGAGCCTGTTAGAGATACCGCCAGAGTCCTCTCGAGATATTTGGATGGTCTCGCCATTAGAACTTATTCTCAGGATCTTTTGAAAGAGTTTGCAGAGTTCTCTACCATTCCGATTATTAATGCTTTGACCGACTTATACCATCCATGCCAGGTTTTAAGCGATTTAATGACGGTAATCGAATATAAAGGAGGTTATGAGAACCTGAAGATAACCTGGGTTGGAGACGGCAATAATGTGTCCCACTCATGGATAAATGCCGCAGCCGTGCTTGGCTTAAACCTTGTGCTTGCATGTCCCGAAGGATACTATCCTGATACAGATATATTAGAGACGGCTTTTGAGAAAGGACACGGCAGCATTATAGTAACTTCAGACCCTGTTGAGGCGGTAAAACATGCTGATGTGGTTTATACTGATGTATGGGCCAGTATGGGACAGGAAAATGAGCACAGTACAAGAAAACGTATTTTCAAACGTTTTCAGGTTGATAAAAAGCTTTTAGAAAATGCTTCAAAAGATGTTATTATAATGCACTGCCTTCCGGTTCACAGAGGTGAAGAGATAAGCGAAGAAGTCCTGGAGTGCCCAAATTCCGTTGTCTGGGATCAGTCTGAGAATAAACTTCATATGCATAAGGCTATACTGGAAGTTTTGATGAAATGAACATAAGTTAAAAAGAAGTGCCTAAAGTATGTTAAAGTAGAAAAGACAGTGCCTAAAGTTGTGGTAGGCCTTCGGCGTGCTAATTGATAACATAGGAATAAAAACTGTTACACTTCCCTATGCATTAATAACTCAAGAAATCTTCATATAAAATAGCAGAATACCTTAACTTTAGGCACTTTAATATACTTTAGCTCACTTTAGGCACTTATGTTCGCACCGAAGGTGCACTAATTTAAAGGAGTTTATTTTGCAGGAAAAAATTAAAAAAATAATTTTGGCCTATTCAGGCGGCCTTGATACATCTGTAATCTTAAAATGGCTGATTGAAACTTATAAATGTGATGTGGTTGCATTTTCGGCTGATATAGGTCAGGAAGAAGAAATTGCTGATATAGAAGAAAAGGCCTTAAAGACCGGTGCGGTTAAGGTTTACATAGATGACCTTAAAGAGACCTTTGTTGCTGATTATGTGTTTCCGGCATTTCGTGCAAATGCAATATATGAGGGCCAATATCTTTTGGGAACATCTCTTGCCAGGCCTCTTATAGCAAAACGTCAGATGGAAATTGCGAAGATCGAGAAGGCTGATGCCGTTAGCCATGGCGCAACCGGCAAGGGAAATGACCAGGTCAGGTTTGAGCTGAGTTATCTGGCCCTGGATCCTCATATTCATATTATTGCTCCGTGGCGTGAATGGGAGCTTAACTCCAGAACTTCTCTTATGGAGTTTGCTGGAAAACATAGTATAAAAGTGCCGGTAACACCTTCAAAGCCATATAGCACTGACAGAAACCTGCTTCACATTAGTTACGAAGGAGGTGTCCTTGAAGATCCCTGGAAAGAACCGCATGAGGACATGTATACCCTGACCGTTTCTCCCATGAATGCGCCTGATAAACCGGAGGTAATAGAAATAACATTTATACAGGGCGATCCTGTGGCCATAAATGATATTAATATGTCTCCTGCAAATCTTCTCAAGGAGCTTAACAGGCTGGGGGGACGTCATGGCATAGGAAGAGCGGATATTGTTGAAAACCGTTTTGTCGGTATGAAATCCCGCGGTGTATATGAAACTCCCGGCGGCACTATTCTGAGGCTTGCACATATGGCTGTTGAGTCGATTACCATGGACAGAGAAGTAATGCATCTTCGGGACTCCCTTATACCCAAATATTCTGAGATAATCTATAATGGTTTCTGGTTTTCACCTGAGATGAAGCTCCTGCAGAATATGATAGACATAACACAAAAAAATGTTTCCGGAGTTGTACGCATTGAACTATATAAGGGGAACTGTCGTATACTTGGCCGTAGATCCGATAAATCTCTTTACAAA
>JAFDFV010000313.1 GCA_019309665.1 Deltaproteobacteria bacterium
AAAAGCAAAAATCCCCCTGGCTCAGATGTTCGGTTACTCAACTTCATTAAGATCCGCAACCCAGGGTCGAGCAACATTTAGTATGCAGTTTTCCCATTTTGACCGAATATAAAGGATAGAAGGATAGGTGGAAGGTAGAAGGCTGAAGGCTGAAGACCGAAGACTGAACCAAAGCCTCCCTCAGCCTTCCACCTTCTACCTATTTTTACTGATTTCTTTAAGTATTTCTTTTATTTTAAGCTTCTTATCCGGATCATTTGTTTTTAAGGCTCTTTTAAGGTGAAATTCGGCATTCTTAAAATCTCCCTCGTTTTTGTAATATAACCCGAGATAATAATGTGCATCCGCCATCCTGCCATGCCTGCCATAGGCATCGCCAAGAAAATACAGTGCCTGATTATAATCCGGATCTTTTTCTATGAGCTTTTCAAATGTATTCTCAGCATTTCCATACCTTCCAAGCCCTGTCTGAGTACGGCCGAGAAAAAAAAGGCATTCCATATCATCCGGCGCTATGCTTAAAGAGATCAAGAAAATATATCCTTCCAAGATCTTTTAATAGATGAGAATCAAAAGCTCTTTTCTCCAGCGCCTTTTTAAGATTGATTTCCGCATCTTTCAAATTTCCGGTCCTTGCCAGTACAAGTCCATACCCATAAAGCGCCATTGAGTCTGAGGGGCTTTCAGCAATCCGGGTTTCGAACTTTTTTAATACAATGCTCTCCTCTCCGTGCATACTAACAAACCGCATATGAGTTATTTGAAAATCATAAGGATCAATATTAAACACCTGTCCTGATGGTTTCTCACTAATTTCAAGCCAGGACCCGATATATACAATACGATCTTCCGAAGCCGGATGAGTAGTCAGATAGGTAGGAATCTGGTCTGAGCCAAACCACTGTTTACTCCTGATCTTCTTCAGCATTGTCAACAGGCCGGAACCGCTGTATCCTGCTTTGTTAAGATATTTTAATCCCAACTGATCAGCCTGAATTTCATCCTCGCGGCTGTATGCAAGAGAAATTGATTGCCCGGCAGCAACAGACCCTAATGTCAATGCGCTGGATGCCGTTCCTGCTCCTTCTAATCCAAGGAATATTCCTGCAGCTATACCTGCAAGTGTTATAAGGCCAATTTTTGATTGTCTTTCAATACGTTGTGAAATATGGCGGCATACGACATGAGCTATTTCGTGGGATAATATTCCTGCAAGTTCTTCCTCGTTTTCCATTGCCTCAAAAAGCCCGCTGTTTATAAAAATATTACCTGCAGGACTCGCAAAAGCATTGTAAGTATCCTCTTTTATGATATAAAAATGGTAATTGAAAGGCTGAGGAGGAAGAGCCAAAATAATTTTATTGCCTATCTTATTAACATAATTAACAATAAAAGGGTCTTCAATGAGTTCAAAGTGTTCTAAAACGACCCTCATGAACTCACGCCCCATTTCTTCTTCCTTTTTAACTGAAATACATAAAGCCGCTTTTGGAAAACATACATCAGCTAATAAAATCAAAGCGGAAAATATAACGAATATTTTTTTATAAAATTTCATATATATTTGTAACCGTTCACGGTTAACAGTTTACAGTTAACGGTTAATCAAAACATATCAGCCAGAGGATCAGTTGTGAGAACTCAAATTAGGTTTATATTTCATGTGAGGTTAAGGTATTTTCTGAAAAAAATTTATTAAAAAAACCGTGAACCGTGAACCGTGAACCGTGAACCGATTTATAACATATATCCTTTTCAAATAACAAGTTTTGTGTTAGGAATTTTTTATGTCACAAATCATATGCGTAGCAAACCAGAAAGGCGGCGTAGGAAAAACCACTACAGCTATCAATCTATCTGCCGCATTAGCGGTTTCAGAGAAAAAGACCCTCCTTGTTGATTGTGATCCACAGGGAAATGCCACCACAGGAATGGGTATTGATAAAACCGGTATTTCCAAGACGTTATATCATGGCATGATTGGAAAAACCGAACCCAGGAATCTTATTATGGACAGCGATATAGATAGCCTGAAAGTCATTCCATCGAGAGTTGAACTCATAGGTTTTGAAGTGGAAATGATGTCAAACCCTGAACGTGAAATTGCATTAAAGAAACTGCTTGGTCAACTGAATGATTCATTTGATTATATAATAATAGACTGCCCGCCCTCTTTAAGTCTTCTGACGGTAAACGCTCTGACAGCAGCCGATTCAATGCTGATTCCACTTCAGTGTGAATTTTATGCTTTGGAAGGGCTTGGCCAGCTTCTGCAAACAGTAAAGCTTATAAAGCGCAATCTAAATCCGAATCTTAAAATTGCCGGCATTCTTTTAACCATGTTTGATAAAAGAACTAACCTGTCGTATCAAGTAGCCGAAGATGCGGAGAAATATTTCAAGAATCTTGTTTTCAAAACCATTATTCCCAGAAATGTACGATTAGGAGAAGCTCCAAGTTATGGAAAACCTATATTGCTGTACGATGCTGCTTCTACAGGAGCAAAAAGTTACTTTGATCTGGCAAAAGAGATAATGAAATAAAAAAAGTGCCTAAAGTGAGCTAAAGTGCCTAAAATGCCTAAAGTTATGGTACGCCTTTGGCTTGCTAATTTATAATCTATATCCTGAATTGAGCGAAAGTCGTAATATGCCTAAAGCAAAACCAAAAAAAGAATCTGATTCAAATCTAAAAAAAAGAAAAAAAATGGCACTTGGAAGAGGCCTTGATGCACTTATTCCTGATTTTAGTCCTTTTGAAAACGATAGGGTTGATTATTTCCAATGTGATATAAATCTGATCCACCCTAACAGGTATCAGCCCCGAATAACTTTTTCCCAGGAAGAGCTTGAAGAGCTTTGCAACTCAATTAAAGAACAGGGAATCATACAGCCTCTTTTGCTTAGAAAGGATGGAAGCGGTTATGAGCTTGTAGCCGGTGAAAGGCGGTTTCGCGCAGCTAAAATGGCAGGGCTCACCCATGTGCCCGCTTTTATAAAAAATATCACGGACTCAGATCTTTTGGAGATGTCCATTGTCGAAAACATACAGCGAGAAGACCTAAATTCTCTGGAAGAAGCAGAAGCCTTCCATCAACTTATTGCAGAATTTAATCTTACTCAGGAGCAGGTGGCAAAACGGGTAGGAAAAAGCAGATCTGCTGTTGCAAATTTACTTCGTCTAAGAAAACTGCCCGAACAAATAAAGGCAAGTATCCTGGATAATACCCTTAGCATGGGGCATGCAAGGGCTCTGTTAGGTGCTGATACATCAGCACTGCAAATTGTAGCCTGGCGGGCAGTTGTTTCAAAAAAACTTTCGGTCAGAGAAACAGAAAATTTGATCAACCGTTTGAAATCAGAAAAGAAAAAGCACCTGAAATCTCCACCTGATTCAGAACAAATATACCTTTCAAGCCTGGCGGATGATCTTTCACGTCACCTTGGCACCAAAACTCAAATCAAAAGACACGGGAAAAAGGGAAAAATTCTAATCGAATTTTATAATAATGACGATCTTGATCGCCTTATAGACCTTTTAAAACAG
>JAFDFV010000314.1 GCA_019309665.1 Deltaproteobacteria bacterium
CTTGTTCAGTAAACTCAGACAAGAATTTACTTTCAGAGATCCCGCAGGTGTTTTCCATTCAAAGTTCTCACAGATAATAAGATGCAAATAGTGTAACGCTATTATTGCCACACCTCATCATGGAAAGCACATAAATACCCTTAAAAATCAGAGATGTGTGTACGTAAGGCATTTTTCATCACTGACAAAATACTGTAACGATTGTGCCTTGTTCCATGCATTTGCTGGTTTTGAACCTTTTTTAGCGGGTTGTTTTCTGTGGAAAGGCGTAAAAATTTATAGGGTGGATTATTCTATGTGCATCTATTCAGGATGTTGTGAATATGGCGTAGGGATTTCCAGTGTGGATGAAACGGCTGTTGGGACTCAATGGGGAGGCAGGTCAGAAAGAAATTCCAATGCGAGGTTGACGTCAACAAAGCTGCAATTTAACTCATTTGCTCTGTCCCTACAATCTGTGCAGATCTCTTTAAACTTTCGCATGTCGCCTTTTGTAGATACGTAGATCTGTTCTATCGCATCAGACTCAAAATCCTTATATTCCATAATAAAGTCCTCCACCACGATCGGGTACAAAATAAGCGTTTTGAGTCGGCTCAGTATGTCGGGATATTCACTTGTAAGAAAGGTTCTGACCTTTGGTAGTCCCGCAAGGACAATGGGAACGCCTGCATCGATGATTCGTTTCAGGTATGGCCATACCCGGCGGTCCAGATCATTGGCCTCGTCAATAATAATGAAAAAGTCCGTGAGGCTGCATATCGTTTTCAGGTATTCGGGCGTGCGTCGGTATGTGGCTGTCGTGTCATAGTTCAAGTCTTTAAGGATGGAGGAGAGAATTTCATGGATGTTAAACAGGGATTCTACCCACACTCCGTGAAGTTTTTTGGGCTTCAGCAACTTTAAGAAGCGACTTTTCCCGACACCGTAATCCCCCTCAATCAGCACGCTCTGGCATCTGTAGATTCGGTTGTAGATTGCACTCAGATACGAAATTCGGCGTTTGTCGTTGATGAAGCTCTCTTTTCGTTTCATGCTATTTTTCTCCACAGGAGGCGTAAGGGGCTATACAGGTTCTTCGCTGCTGCCTTTCGCAATCCAGAAGAAAGGCATTGAACATGGCGGCGCCGATCTTTTCCCGGGGCTGGTTCAGCTTGAACAGAAAGTTTCTGTATCTTCTTTTGTTGCGATTATAGATCTCTTTGGTCGCGACAAGTGTCAATCCGTTATTTTTCTTTTCTATTAAAGAGACTCTTTCAATCACCATCCCCTGTTGTTCCAGGAATTTTGTGATGAGTTCCACCTCGTTTGACTCAATCTTGTGTTCAGGGTAAACCGGTTTTTCAAAGGGTTTCTGACAAAGGGCCTCGCCAAGCAGAAGGCCGTCGTCCTTGTGCTCGAAAATGAACAGTTTATCTGCAAAACACGAGATATACACTTTCGTGCTTTTGTGTTTGCTGAAATTCTCAGCACCCACTGCCACGTAGTATTTCCTGTTACCAAACGTGATTGTTCTCCTGTTCGACACCGTGGCTTTGATTCGACGAAAGCCGTATTTGGCAAACTCTTTCACATCAGAGGACGAAAATACAATGGGGCTGGCTTCCGACAAATAATTTTCAAGCTTTTGTTCGGGGATCCATGTTGTTGTCATGCCGTTCTCCGAAAAGTAGTGTTTCAAACCGTTGTGTTCCCTGCGGTAGGTTTCAAGGATGTTGTGTTTTCTCAATTCCTCAATGCCCACGTCAAGAAGGGTAACCGTGACCTTCTCCCTCTTGGCCTTTTTAAAAACATACCCGGGTTCTGTTTTGACGATTCTGTTCTCAAACGCCTTGATGATTCGGATTTCAAAATTGTGCAAACTGCGATGGGACGACTCCAGATGAACCTTGTCCTTCGGGGCGCAGACTCTTGAGAAGTCAGGTTCCATGTAAAATCCCCCAGGCAGTGAATGCTTCAGGTTCAGGGCGTTAATAGAGCGTTTCAGGTTCAGGAACCCTTTGGCGTTGTCAGGCCTGAGCCTGATTTTTTTCTCTGGAAAGGGCGTACTCAGTAAAAATCGGGTGAAGAGATCAACGGCATTTTGGCTGCTTTCTGAAAAATAGAAATCCAGGACAAACATGTGCCGTGAGCCGGTATCGTAAAATTCAATGACCTGCGGCTTTTTCCACATTCCGTTTTTGTCCCTTATCTTAAAGTATCTAAAGGCACACCCGTCCACCTGAATCAGATCAAACACAGGCTCGGCGTTGAAGCAGTGTTTTATTGTCCCCTCTTCTTCGTCAAAATCGTGCTTTTCTAAGTACGGCTTCAGGTTTTCCGCTTTGACACAACGCCTCAGGGCCGTTAGTGAGATGCTTTGATTAAACTCCTCCTCAAGCCACAGGTGATAGTTTTTAATGGTTCGTGCCTTGCGGGTAATGAAGATAAAGTCTTCACTTAGCGGATCAACTGATGCCTTCACCATTTCGACGAACCGCTTTCTGACTCTAATGTCAAGCGATCTCGGACGTCCGCTGCACTTCCGGCCCTCCAAAATCCCCCTGCCTGCAAGCAGGAGCGGAGCTGGTATCAAACCGGTTTTCCTGTACTGATCAGTGTAGTATTTTTTTGCCCGCCGTTTGGCTGACCCAGTCTTGTGCATGATCTTTTTATGCAGCAATATCAGAAACTGATCATCCAGCGGCAAATCGGAGATCTCCGGTAAAACATTACCGTGTGTCATCTTGCCTCCCCCTTAAGCAACGTGCCGGACATTATTTTTTCTTTCATAACCCTGTTCCAAAATAGACTGGCTTCCCGCGAGGTTGATTGCCATCCATCACTTTGTGCCTGACGAATCTGTTCGAGCATTGCCAGGGTTGCCTTCTTATATGTGTCGCTTATGATCCCCGTACGATCGGCCTGCGTGCCATGGTTGCCGGTTATGCAGGAAGCGATGTATTTCCTGATATTGAGAGCGGACAACTCCATGCCTGTCATCAAAAAATCGCGCCAGATTTTACGTTGGGCAGCAGGGGCCAATGAGGCCAGCGAACGGACCTGGGACTCGTTTTCAGGCAGAATGTCCCCAATTGGGGACAAGTTGTCGATAACGTGACACGCTTCAATAAGCCGGTATGCCTGGGATTTGCCTATTTCCCACCTGGCTCTGGTATA
>JAFDFV010000045.1 GCA_019309665.1 Deltaproteobacteria bacterium
CATTTGAACAGCGTGTACACCCAGAGATATAACAGGAGACATGGATTTGATGGTCAGCTTTTCAGGGGAAGGTACAAGTCGATTCTTGTCTGTAATGACAGCCATCTTCTGCAGCTAATGAGATATATACATAAGAACCCGGTAAAAGCAGGTTTAGTTAAAGATATGACGGATTATGAATGGAGCAGCTACAAAGGTTATTTGTCATATGCGAAAAAGTGGAACTGGTTACACAAAGATTATATTTTTTCCATGATAACTCCGAAAAAACCTTGGGCGCTAAAAATATCTGACCCACTTATGCCAACAATTAGTGACCCAGTTTATGCGCATGGATAAGCTGAATGATCATGGCAAAAAGATTTGCTGGTGATTTTTGATTTGCTGGTGAAATTGATGTGGATCAGGTGAAGGGTAGGAAAGATAGAGGCGTATTATGCGGAAGAGTATCAGATGGCAATGACGGTAAAAAAGACATGACAGTGCTGGAGATATGCAAAAAGTTGCACTTATCCACTATGAAAAAATAGATTTGTCTTTTTAGAACGATCTGCATTTGTCGCCAGTGTCGATGGGCGGCAATTCTTCTGACCAGGACATGTACGTTTGTCTATTTTAACTGCTAATTTCGTAGTCATCCGGCAAATCCAAAAAATCTTTTTTCGCCAATTGATACTCAATCAAATACCCAATTTCGCCTCTGCTTTTGAGCTGCGAAATCATCCACTGCGGTAATCGAATTGTCACAAGTTCACGTCTCAAATGATCTGGTTTCTTTTTCCGGCCAGCTCCTGCACGTTTTCCGCCTCGCATTTTTATCTCCAAAATACATATAACTTTTGATTACCGTGTAACGATATTCAAGATAATATAACCAAACTGCATAAAATATTTGATTAGCGTGTAACGATATTCAAAATAACACCACTATATTCCGGGCCAGAGTGGACATTTGAACAGATTCAAACTCTTCGGATGGTCGTTTGGCATGTACAGTGGTAATTTTAAATCGTCGTGGTCAGGGGGCGATATTCTCCGACAGTAATAATCAAGTCGAACCGGACAAGATAATTGTTATATACATGCTATTCGGAAGAGCCAATACGAAGAGAGTCGCCGTCAATTTTTATAACAACGCATCGGTGGTAGAGACGATCTAATAGCGCATCAACCATATCTTTTGGGTTCAACAGGTTGTACCAGTTTTCCGGTTCAAGGTTGGTTGTAATGATTGTGGATTTGCAGGCTTCATACCTTTCCTTCATGAGCTTGAAGAAAGCATTCATCTGCTCTTTATTCAGTGTTAAATATCCTAATTCATCCAGCAGAAGGATGTCATAGCGGCATAAAGCATTGAGCATTCTGGTGGTTGAACGGTCTGCCAGCGAGGCATAGAGATCATCAAGAAGACGCTGCACATCATAGAATCTTCCCCGGAATCCTGAGATTAAAGCCTGGCGTAAAATTCCCACAGCCAAACCACTTTTACCGACACCTGTTTTACCGTGAAAGATGATATTTTCTCCTCGTTGCAGGAAGTCCAGACCGGCCAACGTCATAATTTGATTTTTGTTAACGTCTAACTGTTTTTTAAAGGGAAAGGAATTGAGTGTCCATTCCCATGGCATTTTTGCGTTCTTCAAACGGTTCTGCATGCTGCGTTCCTGGCGAAAGCGGAGTTCTTCCTGGAGCAGATTGCAGATAATCTCTGGTGCTGCCGTGCCATTTTCAGCCAGGGCAATCTGACTATCAAGAGCCATGGCCATACCGTTAAATTTTAAGCTTTCGAGGAGTTCAATAATTTTATTTTTCATGACAGGTCAAAGAAGTCTCCGGCAATATTTTCAAGAATAATCTTTTCGAGCCTGGCCAGGTCATAGAGGCCGTAAGTCAAGGCCTTGCTGATGCCTGCCATAAAAGGCTCATGAGGATATGTACGCTGCAAATTCAATAAACGGCGGAGGTTGAGCACACCGCGACCACGGCTTATTTTTTTGAGATTTTTGATATAACTGTCCAGGTCTTCATTTTTTCCCAAGAGCAAGAGTTCCTCTTTCGCCGGACCCTGATGAGATTTTTCCCGGTTTAACGGTGGATGATGTCCAGGCAGTGTGGTCCGTGTCTCTTTTTTGTCGATGATTCGTTTATGTTCCGCCACCATTTTTTGTTTGTCGTAAATTAGAACCTTGTCCCAATGCTTTTGCACCTCCAGTTTTATGCCAATGAGCTTATGTGGTACTGAATAGCGGTTTGTTTCCATCTGCACATAGCCTTGGATGTCAACAACCCGGCAGTCGCTTTGATAGACCGGAGGCGTAAATGGAGGCAAAAGCGAGAGCGATGGTCTTTCAATTATATAGGCTGCGTCCGGGCTCATCCTTAAAGACCGTTTATACTTTGGATTTGAAATCCTGCGGCACCAATCCTCTGCCTGTTGATTTAAATTCTTCCAGTCATTGAACGTTCGTCCGGGGATAAAATTATTTTCAATATAATGAAAGGGCCTTTCAACCCGTGCCTTGCGATTCGGATCATTAAGCCAGTGGGGCTCAAATTTTGTTTGATAAATCTGACCAAAATGTTCCATTTCCGAAGTAATTATTGCGTCGGGGCCTACGCCGCTGGCCACAATAACGTGGGTGTTATCAATGATACATTTTCCACAGACCCCATCCATAAAGGCAAATGCCCTGGCGAGAAATACCTTGCATTCAAACCTGGTGAAGCAAGGATAATATTGAATATAAATTTTCCGGCTGTATGCAAGAACGAGAGAAGCGCACTGGGCTGTTATTTTACGCCCCCGAAGTTTGAGATTGTGGGGTGAAGTGTCATGCTGCATCTCTTCACCAGGCTCAAACAGATATTCTCCTGCCCGTTTTTTTCCCTTGTTTTTACCAATATCATGGTTTCTTATGATCCAGGTCAGGGTCTGATAAGGGATTGTAATACCATGGCGGGATTCCAGTTCCTCCCGGACTCTTATAATATTACCCCTGCACTCACGGAATAACTCCCTTATGACTGGAATATCCTCAATGTACTTTGTCTTTCGGGCAGACTCAGGCGCTTCCCCTCTTTTTATGACATTGCGAACAGTATTTCGTGATACTTTGAGAATACGGCTTATCTCACGCAAGCTCACGCCTTTGTTGACCATCTCCAGAATTATCTGCCGATAGGCCGGTTTTATCATGCGATTTCCTCCCTGCTTGTTCTTTTAGTTCAATAATCATTTTTTCTGCTTTTTTTATCCAGATTTGCCGCTGGCGGCGGTGGAAAAGATCCTGCTCCGGGTAAAATACATACTCGGCTGTATTTATCAGCCGTTTCAGAATATGGCAGACAATGGTAATGTCCTTAAGCCATTTCCCTTCCGGCCCATCGTTAATTTGTCTGGCATCCTGTTTATGGTCCTGCAGTCGAATCGTCCTGGCAAATAAAGCCGGGTCAGCAATAATTCGATCACGAACCACCCGATTTGATTTTTTGTAATGCTCGTAAAGGCGGGCCAATTCCCTGGTGGAAAGAGGATCTCTGAGCAGTTTCTCTGTGAGTTGACAGGCATCTTTTTCGTTGACGCGCGACAACGGTACCAGCACATGACTCGCTGACCAGGTGGACAATTTGCCGGTCATAACCGCTTGTCTGATCTCTTCCGGTAAGGAGTCAATCAGGTCAAGCCGTCGTTTCACCCAGCTTTTATCCCTGCCTAATCGCCTCGCTATCTCTCCGAATGAATAGGTGAAACGGCTGTGAAGTTCCTGGATTAAACCCGCTTGCTCAATTACTTCCCATTGGCGGTCGTTATTCTTTGCCAACATGACAAACAGTGAATCAGCTTCGCTTTCTTCTATTACCTGAAGCTTGATACAGTCATGGCCACAGGCCTTCAATGCTTTGAGCCGTAAATAACCATCAATCAGGATGAACTTGTTATTTTCAGGAACTGCAAGCGCTGGGACGATTTGACCATAACGGATTATGGAATTTTGCATCTTTGCCAATGCCGCGGCATTTTTTATTCTGGTATGGGCGTAGCGTAAGTCCAAAAGGTGGATGTCAATTTCCATGGGCGGAGTTTGTTTTTTCATGCCGGCCACTTTAACAGATATACTGGCAAAAGCTATCTAGTCCTATCTTTGCAATCAGAACAAAAACAACCTTATCCTGTTGAAATTGCAATTATTTCCACAATTGACTCGTCTGTCTTTGCAATCATGTCACCCCGCACAGGAATAAGCCTATATCTACCTGTTAATACAGCCTTTTTTACTAATGACTCGTCTGTCTTTGCAATCAGGTTGTCAAGATCGACCTGTTGCCGTTTTCGGTTTCTTGCCCGCTGTTGCTGCCGATTCTTTTGTACATAATCTTTTTGGCGGGCTCGATACTGTTTCCAATAATCAGGATTTTTCTTTCGCCAATTCTTTTGGGCATCTTTGCGGGCCTCTCGATAATCTTCATCCTCTGCCAGCTTCTTCCGGTTCCACTCTTTTTTTCTGGCTTGCCGGCACTCTTTTTTTGAGCAATATTCCTGGTTTGGAACTTGGGGACAGGGGGTAAACAGCTCATCACAATCCTTGTTCCGACAACGTTTGCGTTTTTGCATTTTACAGTCTCCTTGATCCAGAGTTGGTTCAAGAAGTATGTCGGAATTATCTAATGAAAAAGTGCAGCTTAATGATGGAAAGAAAAATATGAATAAAATGGGGAAGAAAAAATTGATTAGAATCGGTGGAATAAAAAAATATGAAATTAGAGGGATGGGTCAGATTAAATTAGCAGAGGTGGGTCAATTCTGATTAGCGTTGAAGTTATAATGCGCTGAATCAATTGATTTTAGCAGACTATCCTGGTGAAAACGATATCAATAATAGCTATGACAATATGGGTAATTTAGTATCAAGCTTAAACCAGAATATAGCATTGACTTTCGCTTATGACAGTGTCGGCCGTTTAACACAAGGGGTACAAGGAAATAAAATAGTAAGTTATATTTATGATCTTGCTAATAATAAAAAGACAACGACTTACCCCGGTGGGATATCGGTTTCTCAAGTAAGAGATTTAAGAGGACGATTATCTAAAATTGAAGATGGTAGTTCGAATAGTATTGCTGAGTATGTTTATGACTCCTCAAGCAGACTGGTAGGCAGAAACTATATCAATGGAGTTCAAGCAAGTTTAATTAAGAATGCAAACGGCTGGGTAACTGATTTAGCCTATACAGCGGATGGAATTCAACTTTTTAAATTTCAATACGGTCATGACAGAACTGGCAATACTTTATTTTCAGAAAGGCTTCATGATTTAGAAAATTCCAGCCAATATACATATGATGCAGATCATAGGCTTATACAGGATAAAATCGGTGTTTTAAATGATAGCGGTTCAATCCCAAGCCCAAGTACTCAGACAGATTATGGCCTTGATGGATTAGGTAACTGGCTAAGCAAAATTTCAAACACGACAACACAAACAAGAAGTCATAATGAGATGAACGAACTTGTAAATTTAGATGGAGGTGCCGTCTCTTATGATAATAATGGTAACTTGGTTGATGATGGAACCAATACCTACGAATATGATTTCGAAAATAGGCTTATAAAGGTAACTCGAAAGTCCGACAATGTTGTTTTAGCCGAATATTTATATGGGCCGTTTGGCAGAAGAATTGAAAAGAACATTTCAGGAGTAAAGAGTGTTTATATTTATGATGGTGCCAGGGTAATTGAGGAACGAAATGAAGCAGATTCTGTCGAAAATGCATATGTATATGGGAATGGTATTGATGAGGTTGTATGTCTAATGCAGGCTGGTAACAGCTACTATTATATAAGCGATCAACTAGGCAGCACCATTGCTTTGACCGATTCCTCAGGATCAGTGATTGAAGAATATTCATATGATTCATATGGTAAGAGCAGTGATATTTCTTCTTTAGGCAATCCCTATATGTTTACAGGTAGGCGCCTGGATGATGAAACTGGTCTGTATTATTATAGAATGAGACACTACAACACTGACCTTGGAAGATTCATGCAAAGAGATCCCATTGGATATGGCGATAGCATGAATCTTTATGAATATGTTAAGAGTAATCCATTGCGGTGGACAGATCCATCCGGCGCTAAAATTCATGTTAAGGATTGCATTGATGATCTATTAAGAAGTAAGGGTGTTGAAGATTTTTCTGGCGGTAAATCTGGGGATTATTGGGAATACAGGGCTGATCAAACAAGTACACATGGAAGCAGTCTTGAGGAAGAAACATATTGGAGGATGGTTACAAGTGATAGGACGTTTATTTTTGAGACAATTGACCAGTTGAAGCGTGTTGTGGCTGCTCGGTTGAATATTGTTTCTGCTGCTCAAAGTGTACAATTCGAAATTATTAATGAGTTTGACGATGAAGGAAATGGTATTCCACACTTTCCACCAAACTGGCAAATTGATGGGTCGTTTTCGGGTAGTGCTACTTCTGCTATAGCTGAATGGTGGGGGGCTGGTGCAAACAATTATACTATTGGTTGTTTCGCCGGCGCCATATTAGTTTCGCTAAGAGGAATTAGTTTAGAATTAGGAAATAGTTTTACAGGAAATAATTTATCGAGCTTATTCTCTACTTATATGACTACCAATCCTATTAGTAGTATTAGAGGAAATAATACTAATGATTGGATTCCTGGAGATTGGGGGTATATTAATAATCATGCAGTTCCAGATGGCTCACCTAGTATATTACAAGGCGAAAATATCATATATTTAGGTGGTTCTTTTTTATATACGGATACGTTCAAGGATCAAGGTCAATTTTGGGGACTTGGGGGAGGAATTAAAACATATAACGGGTGGTGGGCAATAGTTCATGGATGGAATAATGATGCTGAACATACTACCCGTCGACGTGTACCTGTTTCTAGTAAATTTGAATAATCTTACAAGTTGATAATCTGCTATAAAGGTAGGATTTACCAATTACCAAATTTGGCAACTATGTGAATATAGCGGTACCCTGAAGTTACTAAATTTGAATTTTAGAGTTTTAACTTTTTACGAGACCATTCAAATTGTTTAAAATAAAATTGTATAAAAAATCATTCATTCTGTTATTTGTGATGATTCCATTTCTTTCTATTGTTTTTGGACGATGCTGTGCCTATGGGTTTGAAAGAGATATGGATAAAAATGATATATTCGATATTGCAACGCTGAATAATATGCTTATTAAAGAATCACCTTTTATGGTATATCAAAGGTTAAAGGAACTTGCTGCTGCTGCTACTATTGATGATAAGAATAAAGAAGAATTGATTGAACAAATTGATCCTATACTTAGAATAATTTATTTTAGGATAGAAATTTCACAGCTATCATCAAATGTAAAGTCTATTATTGCCTCTGCTGGAAAAAAGGGTAATCTTGGACCTAACTACTGGGGCATTAATGAGGAATTAAAAAAAAAGGTGAAATTCTTATCAACCTTTATAGAGGAATATTTTTTTGCAAATGAGCAGGTTGATAATTTTCTTTTGAAAGAGCGTTCTAATCTTATCATAAGACACCCAGAATATGGTCGATTGATAATTGATGCTATTAAAAGATCTCGTAAGAAAAATAATTTTTTTTGGGATGAAGCTAAGGATTTCGTACAAATCTTATTATTGAGAAAAGCGTCTGATTTTGGATCCCGAATAGGTGTAAGTGAATATGAAGTTCGTTTAAAGCTTTTCCAAGAACTTGCTAATTTCAGAGAACCTGAAATTATTTTGATGATTGCAAGAAAAATCGACAATGGCAATTCTAACACCTCATTTTTTTTAAAAAAGCTTTGTTCTTCTATTCCAGTTGATACCCCTCAATCAGCAATTGATTGGTACAATAAAAATAAGGATAAATTAATATGGCGAGGAGCAATTGTTGAGAATATAATGACAACTTCGTCTGATGGCAATTCAGTATTTAAAACGTTTTATGTACTTTCTGATTAATATTCAGTCAATAGGGAGAGAAACACTACTACTCTTAAATATTAAGTATAGGGCTTAGAAGAGCAGGAAGGTAACAACCATGTCCAGAAAATTGACGAACGTTTTTTGAGAAGGAATGACTCCATCAGGGTCTGTATTTTGGGGCTACCAACTTAAAGCGAGACACTTTTCGACATTTTGGTTCTATGACAATTCTACAATCAAGCAAAATGTAAGGAGTTGCTAACTGGTTAAATTTACAGGCTGTTCAGTCTTACGTTGGTAGCCCAGATTATAGGAGAAAACGTGATGGGACACCAAATCGCTGAAGCAATCATAGAAGATGGAAGAAAGTAGGGGACGTTCAGAAAATTATAAATAACTTTTAGATGCGACCATAAGTCATGAAAGGATGTTGGACCATGCAAATCATATCCAAACTCAGTGGTACTTTAATGATCGTTTTGGTTTTAGCGGGTATTTTGGCTTTGACTGTTAATCCCCGAATATCGTCAGCAGAAATCTCGGTCGACTCATATTGCCAACTCGCAGTCCAGAGCTTGCAACAGGATGTCTCCAATTTTGAGGAGCTGATTGCACTTGTAAACCAATACAAGGATGATCGTAACATCTTGAATGAGCAGGAAGAAATCAAAAAAGCGGAATTCGCACAAGCAAAGGAAACTCTTTTCTCGTCATTTGGGATAACTGATACTGAATACGCGATGTATATGGGAAAAAATGGGCGCGCTGTGGACGCATATTTAGAAGAAAATCTTGATATAAAGCAGCAGATAGATGATCTGTCGGCTCAGGTGGGCTCACTCTTAGAGGAGTATGAATCGTTAAAGGGGAGTAGGGAACCAGCGGAGCCGCCGTTGCCGTGATTTGTGACGGAACCGCAGATAAACGCTGATGTACGCAGATATTTATCCACAAAGGGCACGAAGGGACACTAAGAAGGGCTAAGGGTAAGGGGTGATTGGAGGCAGGCTCGGTTGCAGAGCTTCAATCTTGCCTTTTTGGAGAATCTATTCTATGATTATTTGAAACGGTTAATAATAAGTCCTGCCTATATGAAACCGGAAAGAATTTGACTAAATCATTCGGGATTTTTCGAGAAGCTGAAATGGCGGATAGAATGTAAAGGCATTTTGTATCACGCCCTGTGCCTCGGCAACGAGCGACAAGATATTGTTTTTGATAACTAAGACCGTCCACGTTTCTAATGCTCCTGGATATATTGAGCAGATTGAAATGATCCGTCCCGGCTGATGAGGTCAGAGTCCGGTGGCAAGCCTATCTGTGCTTTCTGATGAAAGAACCGGTTGGAGACCGGATCATTTCGGATATGAGCTATGGGAATTCAAGGTCGGGATAACCAACAGGAAGGTACAATGGACAAAATATTAATAAATATAAAAGATAAATCAAAAGCACATATAGTCATAAGCTTATTAAAGGAGCTTTCTTTTGTTGAATTCAGGGAGTTAGGCAAAGCAAGTAAAACAGGAAAGGCTTCAGATTTTCGAGAACTTTTTGGAATATGGAAAGGCAGAGAAGTTACATTAGATGATTTACGTCAAAAAGCGTGGCAGAGAAAAACCTTATGATTTTGTGTGATACCAATGTAATAATTGAGACTTTGAAAGGCGATGAGAAGATTATAAAAATTATGGAGAGTATCGGATTAGAAAATATTGCCATCAGTTCCGTTACAGTTATGGAATTGTATTTCGGTGCTTTCAACAAAAGAGAACTGAATAAAATCAAAAAACATCTCAAAGCACTAAACATTGTGCATTTTGATAATGATGTTTCAGAGTTGGCAGTCAGCATGATCGAAATTTATAGTAAAAGCCACGGACTTCAAATTCCAGATGCAATCATAGCGGCAACAGCGCTGTCATTGGAGATGAAGTTGTTCACTTTGAATTTAAAAGATTTCAGATACATAGATGGGCTAAAACTTCAAAAAAATTAAATCGAAATTTATTGGGGAAACATCCTGAAATTGACGCTAAAAAAGAGCCCGGCCAATTAAGAGAAGAGTGGTGCCGGCATGAATAAT
>JAFDFV010000315.1 GCA_019309665.1 Deltaproteobacteria bacterium
CTATCTCCCCTTGCTGACTGACTATCTCCTCTTTTTGCTTTAAGTAATCGTAAATGACAATACTAAACAATATAAGACATACTGCAATGAATATAGTTAAACAGGTTATAACACGCCTGGAAAGAGTTGTTTTCTTTATTATAGAGCCGGTATTACCTAAAATAAAAAATGTTATTTTCTTTTTCATAATAAAAAAACCCAACAGGCAGTTTAAAAATGTCTTCTTTATATAAAAAATTGTTTGCACTGTCAATATGACAATCGAATTACCACCCCAGATGAGGGGGCTTGTTTATATTAGTCCTCAAAGGTGCCCTGACACACTGCTTAAGTGCCTAAAATGCCTAAAGTTGTGGTACGCCTTCGGCGTGCTAATTTTAAAGTTATAAGTGCATTAAAGCCTGTCAGGGTTACAAGCAACCAAAAAAGTTAAAATTATCTGCGCCGAAGGTGCATTCCTTAACTTTAGGCATTTTAGGCACTTTAGCTCACTTTAGACACTTTCAATTAAAGGGCAAAAGGGACATTTGCCAATCCGGAGGTTTCATCTAACCCAAGCATTATATTCATATTCTGAACAGCCTGACCGGAAGCACCTTTTACCAGATTGTCAATAGCTGAAATCAATATTATGCGGTTATTACGCTCATCTAATTTAAAACCTATGTCGCAAAAATTTGTTCCCTTTACATGCAAAGTATCAGGCATCCGGCCTTGTTTGCATATTCGAACAAAAAAATGTTCTGAATAGAAAGAGTCAATGCAATTTTGTATTTCTTCAGAGCTGACTTCTTTAACAAGATTTGCATATATTGTCGTCAGCATTCCGCGCGTCATTGGAACAAGATGAGGTACAAATGTTATGCTTACAGGTCTTTCTGCCTCAATGCTGAGCACTTCTTCCATCTCGGGCTGGTGCCTGTGCGCAGCAACTTTGTAAGCCTTAAATGATTCGTTTGCTTCGCAAAAATGTGCGGTCAAAGAAAGTGATCGGCCGGCACCGCTGACACCGGATTTGGAATCCGCAATAATTGAATTAATATCTAAAAAATTGCTCTTTATTAATGGAACAAGGGGCAGGATAACGCTTGTCGGATAACATCCCGGGTTGCCTATGAGAGTTGCGCTTTTTATCTTGTCAAAATATATTTCACAAAGGCCGTAAACTGCTTTATCAAGTAAATCAGCGGCAGTATGCTTCTGATAAAAAGTTTCATACAATAATACGTCTTTGAATCTGAAATCAGCAGACAGGTCTATAACCTTCTTATCACGCCTGATAAACTCCGGAACTATCTCCATAGCTACCTTGTGCGGAAGAGCAATAAATACAACTTCAGTTCTTTCACAAAAGCTGTCTATTGAAAGTTTTTCACAGCTTAAATTAACGATTCCACTCATTGACGGGTAGATTTTGTCAAACTTCTCTCCAGCGTACTGACGCGATGTCAGAACAGTAAGTTCTACATCCGGATGCCCGGAAAGTATCCTGACAAGCTCCGCTCCCGCATAACCTGTTGCACCAACTATACCTACTCTAACCATAAATCCTCCTTGCACCTTTGGTGCGGGCATAAGTGCCTAAAGTGAGCTAAAGTGCCTAAAATGCCTAAAGTTATGGTACGCCTTCGGCGTGCTAATTGATAACATAAGAATAGAAACTGTTTCACTTTCCTATGCATTAATTACTCAAGAAATCTTTATATAAAATGGCAAACTACCTTAACTTTAGGCACTTTAATATACTTTAGCTCACTTTAGGCACTTCTTTCTTAGGCACTTTTTACTCATCCTTCTAACAAAAGCTACTGTTTGCTGTCAAACAAGAATTTATTCGCTTACTTCCAGAAAGTATTTTCTTGGAATTATGTATCTGCCATGTTACAAGTCGAATTAGCGCACCTTCGGTGCTGACATACTCCAAAATCGAAAACCAGATTGATTTATTACAGGAATATCACACCGTCCTGATTTCCGAGGTGGTAATCGAAAAAATAGATGTACGAACGTAGGGGCAGGCCCCTGTGCCTGCCCTATGCGTTGCCCCTGTGCCTGCCCTGAAATGACAGACCTGATATGGATCAACCACAAATTACAGGGCAACCACAGGGGGTTGCCCCTACGGCGGCGGAATTATCATTGCCAATTGCAAACGTAATTTTATAATTTCCTATACAATAAAAAAAGCTAATGAAAATAAAAAATAACATATCAGAAAAAACCGAACTTGTCGCAAACTGGCAGACATTAATGAGAGTATTTATCAGGCCGGAGAATGAAGAGACCAAGTTAATCTTACTTAAATATATGGAGCAGATTCTATTCGGACTTAATAATTTTCTAAAAAAACATGTCGGCATTACTAAAGAAGTCAGCCTTAAAGAACTTTCCATGGGGTTCACAGACACTATAATTAATAAAAATCCTGAAAAAAAACTTGCCGAAGTTATTACAGAGCTGATCGAAGATATAGCGCCCCATGCTGTTAATGTTGCTTCACCATATTTTGTCGGCCATATGACTTCAGCCATGCCTTTCTTTATGGTTCATCTTAAAACCATAGTTACCGCACTTAATCAAAATCTTGTAAAAATTGAAACTTCAAAAGTCGTATCGATTCTGGAAAAGCAGGTAATTGCCAAAATTCACAGAATTATTTACAAAGAAAATGAATCCTTTTATAAAGAGCATGTCCAGAATAGTGAGACCACGCTTGGAAGCTTTACAAAAGACGGCACTTTGGCGAATATCACAGCCCTGTGGGTTGCAAGAAACTCTTTGTTTGCTCCGACAAAAGATGGTTTTTCCGGTATAGAAGAAGAAGGTATTGATGCAGCATATAAAGCGTATGCAATAGAAAAATGCGTTATTCTTACCTCAAGACTCGGCCATTACTCGCTCAAAAAAGCAGGGGGAATTCTTGGAATCGGAAATCAGAATATTATTTCTATAGATGTAGATACAAATAATCGAATAAACCTTGACCTACTGAAGAAAAAAATCAAAGAAATAAAACAAACCAGCGGCAGGATAAGGATTCTATCTGTCGTTGGTATTGCAGGGACAACAGAAACCGGAACCATAGATCCTCTTAAGGAAATCGGCATGCTGTGTTCTGAAAACAGAATCCATTTTCATGTAGATGCTGCATGGGGCG
>JAFDFV010000046.1 GCA_019309665.1 Deltaproteobacteria bacterium
ATATTCAGAGACAATAAAGACAGAGATAATTTTATTGATTGTTTATCAGATCTTTTGCCTGCAACACAAACCACCTGTTATGCCTGGGCCTTTATCCCAAACCATGCACATTACGGATTTGGCAAAACAATTAGAAATGACTCAGCCTGGAGTAGGATATGCTGTAAGTAGAGGAGAAAAGATTGCTAAAGAGCATAAATATCAGTTGCAATAGCAAGTTATTTACTTATTTATGGACGTCCCTTATTTACTGGTTTGTGTCATGTCATGCAAGTGTGTCAACACCTGAAAATTCGCCCCGATCTTCATTCAGGTAGTTTTTGATTAAGATCAGCATTTTGCTTACCGTGAATGGCTTGGCCAAAGTGTGATAGCCATATCTGATGACCTCGTCATTAAATTTCCCTTTCAAAGGTGTTATGTCGAAAAAACCACTCATATAGATTACCTTGATCTTGGAATCCATTTTTCTAATTTTTCCCACAAGTTCCAAACCGCTTATCCATGGCATCACTACATCGCAGAGCATCAAGTCTGGCTTGAAACTATAGTATGCTTCATAACCCTTGATGCCATCCTCAGCAATTCTCGAATTATACCCTTCCATTATCAGTATTTGTTGGAAAAACTTTTGCAATTCAGGTTCATCTTCAACAACCAATATCCTTTTTTTTGCTGGGTACTCTTCGGGTACACCACGTTTGATAATGTCAAGGAGTTTTTTGTCCGTCATACGTGAGATCACGCTGTTGACCCTATTCAACGTTTGCTGGGTTATTTCTGCTTTTCGATTGCTGGCTGGATTTAGATCTGGGTGGTACACTTTGCTCAAAAGCCGATAACTCGATTTTATGTAGGAAAGAACTGCCCTTTCGCCAAGTTCGGCATAAATTTCACGCGCCTTGTCAAGTAGACCGAGATAGATAATGTCCTTTTCCAATTTTGAGCCTGTATCATGCTCCACTGTTGCCCCCTCCACTTTTATATTGTTTCATGACGCAATATCTGAGTTAAGCGGCAATGGGCGCGACAAAACACTGCTATTATTAACTCAAAAAAAAGTCGAGCCGCCTTTTATAATCATTTAAGGCAACCCGGCTTTCCGCCCCAGCCTCTCAACTGGTTTGGCTTTTTCAAAACGATATTACGTAAAATCTGTTTTATGTTTTAAGTGTCATATAATTATAAATTTTAGCAATTGTTGTGCCATTTTTTACACTGGAATTATTGTTTTTATAACTATTTGTTATTTTTATAACTATTTATATTTTAACTACTGGTTGTCGGCTTTTATGTTTGCCAAAAAAAATGTGAAATAAACTTCCTTTTTACACATTTTTTATGTAATAAATTACGCATAGGTCTACAAATCAATTATCTGTCCAGGGAAGAAAACCAGAGCTTACAGGAGGTGGTTTGATACGCAGTCTTGGTGGATGGACTATGATAAAGAAATTGCGGCTAAAGGGTCAGGATCGTATTAAAGGGGATGAACGTATATTAGGTGACAGCGAATTTGTTACAGCATTATTATCAGAGGCAAAAGAAAAACTTGAACGCAGTTATAAATTAAATGCCCTGGGATATGATCTCACAAAGATAAGCCGGATGGTTTCCAGGATATATGATATAGAAATAGAAGAGATATATTCAAAAGGCAGACGCAAAGTTCAAGTTGAGGCCGGGGATTTATTATGCTATTGAGCAGTTCGAGAGTTGGGAATAAGCTGCACGGATTTGGCAAAACAATTGGAAATGAGTCAGCAGGGAGTAGGATATGCAGTAAGTAGAGGAGAAAAGATTGCTAAAGAGAATAACTATCAGTTGCAATAGCAGTTATTTACTTATTCATGGATGTCCCGCATGTTCCCACGCATGTTCCCCAAACCAATATTGGTAAGGAACGTGGACGAATTAACTTCCACAAGTAGGCGCATAGATTTGGGTCAAATTTGTTCGATCTCAGACCACAAAAGTTGATGGAATGGCGAGCTATTTCAATGTTTTTGTGATTTGAAATCGGGCAAAGGTTGCCTGAAGCTGTGATGCATAGTTGGGGAAGTTATTTCGTCCATGTTCATAAGGTTGCGAGGAAAGATTTCAAAGCTGATGTGATTTCCCTGTTTCATCTGTATGTGTGCGGGCACGTACAGGCAGGGTGAATTTATATTCATAAATGATTTACTACTTTAAAAGGAGCCTTGTACATTGCTCCGCAAATTAACCAAAGAATAAACTTGTAGTTTATTGGGAGGTAAAAAATGGCTGAATATGTAGAAAAGAGAGCTTATGAGCGTTATGATTATGAGGCACCAATAGAATATAAGCATTACGATAAAAATGATTATTACGCTGCTAAAACGTATAATTATAGTATGGGCGGTATGTATTTTGAATCTGATTATGATATACAGCCTGGGGCAGATATTTACATCAAAATGAATAATTATTCTGCTGATACTTCTGCTAAGGTAACATGGTGTAAAGAATACTCAGCTTCAGATTCATCGTATTATGGAGTGGGTGTTAAATATTATGAAAACAAGTAGATATCTCTTATTAAAAGGTCAATGATTTAGAAGTTGTTTGTTGCTGAACAAGCTATACAATTTTTCGACCTGTGCGGTTAGCTTTTGAATAAAACTGTTCAACATCCTTTTTACCTCATTGACCTGTTGATTAAGTTCTCTATATGTTTCATCCTGTATATGATTGAGGTCGCAAGATAGAAGCAGATGATATTCCATCCCTTTTCAATGCTAACGGCTAACCGCACAGCTCGCAATTTTTTAGATATTGGAAATATATAAACATGCCCGAAACTCAAGATAAATACATAAAAGCTCTTATGGATATCAGCAGGGCCATTACTTCCGACCTGTATTTGGAAGATATTCTTAAACTAATTGTGATGGTTACGGCAAGAGTAACCGGAGTTGAAATTTGTTCATTGTGGCTTATAGACGAAAGGGTTAATCCCACAATGATACGACTAAAAGCTTCTCAAGCTATTGACCCTGAGTATATTAAAGACAGATCACTAAGCATGGATGAAGGAGTTGTTGGCTTTGTGGCTACTCATAAGAGGCCGCTAATTGTTGAGAATGTACTTGATGAGCCTAGATTTAAGGAAAAAGAAATGGCAAAGAAAGTTGGGCTCGTATCAATGGTTAGCGTGCCTCTTCAAGTCAAGGATGAAAAAGTGATAGGTGTATTAAACTGTTTTACAGCAAGCCGGTATAAATTTTCTGAAACAGAAGTCAACTTGATAATTACTGTGGCAAATCAGGCGGCTGTTGCAATACTTAATACTGAACTTATGGTAAAAACCAAGGTTGTCCAGGAGGAACTTGAAACACGCAAGCTGGTAGAACGTGCAAAGGATGTCCTCATGAACCGGCGGAATAAAACCGGAGAGGAGGCATATCACTGGATTCGAAAGCGCAGCATGGATACCCGCAAATCAATGCGTTGTGTTGCTGAGGCGATCATTCTTTCAGAGGAACTTGAATAAGTTGTCAGCGTTCAAGGCAATCTTTGGAAAGTTTTTTGTCGAATTCTACAGGATAGCATCCGTCAAAACATGCCTTGCAGAATTTATCTTTAGGATCCGAAAAGCCTGTTGAATTTAAAAGGCCTTCCAGGCTGAGGTAGTTAAGGCTATCCAGGCCCAGGAAATTTTTGAGTTCTTCAATTGACTTATTTGAGGCAATCAGCTCACCTCTCGTTGAAAAATCAATTCCGTAATAGCATGGAAAGCAATGGGGCGGGCAGCTTACGCGCATGTGCACGCGGTTTACGCCAAGCTTGCGCAGGGCTTTGACTCTTGTTTTAACTGTGGTTCCCCTGATTATGGAGTCTTCAATTATTATAATATCTTTTCCTTTCAGAAGCTCTTTTATGGGATTGAGCTTTATTCTTACTCCAAAATCACGCATACTCTGGGTCGGCTGGATAAAAGTTCTTCCGACATAGTGATTTCGTATCATAGCCATTTCAAAGGGAATTCCTGTTTCCTCCGAGTAACCTAAGGCTGCATAGGTGCCTGAATCAGGAAACGGCATTACAAGGTCAGCATCAACAGGAGCTTCTTTGGCTAAACATCTGCCGTGCGCCTTTCTCATCAGATAGACATTTTGTCCGAATATTATACTGTCCGGTCTTGCAAAATAAATGAACTCAAAAATGCAGAATGAGCGCTTTGGCGTACCGGGCGCTTTAATGCTTTTTATGCCGTCTTTGCTTATAATTACTATTTCACCCGGGTCGATTTCACGCACAAATTTAGCCTGAACAAGATCCAGGGCGCATGTTTCTGAAGCCAGTACATAATGTCCGTTCAGTTTTCCGAGGCACAGCGGCCTGAATCCGTTTGGATCCTTGATGCCGATTATTTCTCCTTTGCTTGTAAGTGCGACAAATGAAAAAGCTCCCTTTAATCTTGACACAGTTTTTACCAGAGCATTTTCAAAGCCATGTTTCATGTTTTTGACAAAAAGATGGAGGAAAATTTCGCTGTCCATGGTAGTCTGAAAGATCGAACCTGACTCCTCAAGCTCATTCTTTAGTTGTAGAGCGTTAACAAGATTTCCGTTATGTGCCACCGCATATGATTTATTTCTGTGGCGGACTACAAACGGCTGGGCATTTGAAATTGTTGAACTCCCGGTGGTGGAATAACGCACATGCCCTATGGCGCTGCCTCCTTTTAATGTTTCCAGATGATCTATTTCAAAAACATCGGGTACAAGGCCCATGCCTTTATGCACAGTGATATCATTATCGTCTGCAACAGCTATGCCCGCACTTTCCTGCCCTCTGTGCTGAAGAGCATACAGGCCAAAATAGCAGAGCTTTGCAGCTTCAGGATAGTCATGCATCCCAAATATCCCGCAGGCCTCTCGTGGTTTATCTAAAAAGTCCATTTTATATTAGCTCTATTTTTTATAGTTTTAATTTGATTATACCTGAAGCGGTTATATTTTCGAAAACCTAAGCTGGACAAGCCAGAACCAAATTGAATATTGAATATTGACGATTGAAGATTTGTGGTATCGCTTCGCTCTATCATTTTAATTAAAATCAATAGGATTCCTTAAATTTTCAATATTCAATCGTCAATATTCAATTGTTTACGTATTCCTGAATACATTTTACGGAAAGTTTTTTTCTGGTAAGCGCTGCAATACCTTTACATATTGCATTTGCTCCGGCAATAGTCGTTGCATACGGGATGTTGAATTTAATGGCAGCGCGTCTAATGTGATATCCATCGCATTTTGTTTTTTCCCCTAAGCCGGTATTTATGATCAGATGAACTTCATTGTTCATAATTGCATCTATTACATGCGGACGTCCTGCTGAAACCTTGTTTACTACAATATTCGGTATGCCATGGTTTTCTAAAAACCTGGAAGTTCCACTGGTTGCCATAATCTTAAAACCCATTTTATGAAATTGTGATGCAACATCAGTTACCGCTGTTTTGTCAAGGTCTTTTACGCTTATAAAGACCATTCCCGAAGTCGGCAGATTGTATCCGGCTCCGAGCTGGGATTTTGCGTAGGCATGGCCAAAATCCAAATCTATTCCCATTACTTCTCCGGTTGATTTCATTTCCGGCCCAAGAAGTGCGTCAACATCCGGCAGCCTGGAAAAAGGAAGAACAGCCTCTTTGACTGAAACATGTAAAGGAGTTTTTTCAGAGGTGAGTCCCAGGTCTTTTAGAGTTCTGCCAAGCATTACTTTTGTGGCCAGTTTTGCAAGGGGAACGCCGGTTGCCTTGCTGACAAAAGGAATTGTTCTTGAAGCTCTGGGGTTAACTTCCAGGACAAAAAGCTGATTATCTTTTATAGCATACTGAACATTCATCAGTCCAACAACATTTAACTCTGATGCCATGGCTTTTGTAGCTTTTTCTATTTCATTAAGAACTTCTGCGCTAATACTGTAGGGGGGGAGGACGCAGGCTGAATCCCCTGAATGTACACCTGCTTCTTCTATATGCTCCATAATTCCGCCGATTATAGTTGTTTTTCCATCAGAAATGGCATCTACATCTACTTCGACAGCATCTTCTAAAAATTTATCAATAAGTACGGGATGTTCAGGAGATGCAATGATTGCAAGCCTTGTAAAATTTTCAAGTTCACTGCGGTCATAGACAATTTTCATCGCCCTTCCTCCAAGTACATAGGAAGGACGCACAATTACGGGATATCCTATCTTTTCTGCTGCTTTTACGGCTTCTTCTACCGTAACTGCAGTACTGTTTTGCGGCTGAACTAGCCCAAGTTTTTCTATCATTGCCTGAAAAAGTTTGCGATCTTCAGCGCGGTCAATACTTTCCGGCTGTGTACCGAGAATAGGGACACCGGCCTCAGATAAAGGCACGGAAAGATTAAGGGGTGTCTGGCCCCCAAACTGGACAATGACACCCATAGGTTTTTCTGTCTCCACGATATGGAGAACATCCTCTTTTGTAAGAGGTTCAAAATAAAGCTTGTCAGACGTATCATAGTCTGTGCTGACTGTTTCAGGGTTGCTGTTTACCATTATGCTCTCAACGCCTTCTTCTTTAAGCGCAAATGAAGCATGGACGCAGCAGTAATCAAACTCAATTCCCTGACCGATTCGGTTTGGGCCGCCGCCCAGGATCATAACCTTTTTTCTGTTTGAAACTCTGGCTTCGTTTTCTGTTTCATATGTTGAATAAAAATATGGAGTAGCGGCCTTGAATTCAGCGGCACAGGTATCAACCAGTTTATATACAGGATTTATATTATGTAAAGTACGATACTGCTTTATACTGTTTTCACTGGTGCCTGTAAGATGCGCAATCTGAATGTCAGAAAATCCCAGGGATTTTGCCTGTTCTAAAAGAGATGCAGGCAGAGCAGCGCCGTTGAATTTATGAATATTTTGTTCGAATTCTACTATCTGCTTAATCTGATATAAAAACCAGGGGTCAATACCGGTTAATTCATTAATGTATTTAAATGACATTTCCTTTAAAAATGCATGGCGAAGATAAAAAATTCTCAATGAATTCGGAGTGGCAAGCTTCTGCTCAATTTCAGATAAAGACGGAGGTCTTCCTTGCCGGTCGGAAAAATCCTTTCCATCAGCTCCAAGACCATATCTGCCGATTTCAAGGGATCTTAGCCCTTTTTGAAGGGCTTCTTTAAAGGTTCTTCCAATTGCCATTGTTTCGCCGACCGATTTCATGGATGTAGTAAGATAATCCCGGGTTTCCGGAAATTTTTCAAATGTCCAGCGAGGTATTTTGACAACACAGTAATCAAGGGTAGGTTCAAATGATGCAAGGGTTTCCCCTGTAATGTCGTTGGGAATTTCGTCAAGTGTATATCCAACAGCCAGCTTTGCCGCTATTTTTGCAATTGGGAAGCCTGTAGCTTTGGAAGCAAGGGCCGAGCTTCGCGATACCCTTGGATTCATCTCTACTACTATCATATCCCCATTTTCAGGATTAATAGCAAACTGGACATTTGAGCCGCCGGTGTCCACACCGATTTCTCTCATTATTGCAATAGAGGCATCCCTCATCTTCTGATATTCTTTATCGCTGAGAGTCTGAGCAGGTGCAACCGTGATGCTGTCACCTGTGTGTATGCCCATTGGGTCCATGTTTTCAATGGAGCAGACAATAACTACATTGTCTTTATTGTCCCTCATGACCTCGAGTTCATATTCCTTCCAGCCCAGAACAGATTCTTCAATCATAATCTGTCTGATTAAACTCGCATCCAGGCCCGCCTTGGCGTATTTTTCCAGGTCTTCGGGGTTATAGGCTACACCTCCGCCTGTTCCACCGAGAGTGAAGCTTGGGCGTATAATTATGGGGAACCCGATATCAGCAGCAATACTTCGGACCTCTTCCATATTTGTTGCAATGCCGCTTTCAGGTATGCGCAAGCCTATTTTATTCATGGCGTTTCGGAAGAGGTCTCTGTCTTCAGCCTTATTGATACTTTCAATTGAAGCCCCGATCATTTCAACGCGGCATTTTTCAAGAACACCCGTTTTTGCAACCTGTATAGCAGTGTTAAGACCTGTCTGGCCGCCCAGAGTGGGCAGCAATGCGCATGGACGTTCTTTTTCTATTATCGCCGCAACCATTTCAGGAGTTACAGGTTCAATGTAGGTTCGATCCGCCATTTCAGGATCTGTCATGATTGTTGCTGGATTGCTGTTGATGAGAACTACTTCAAATCCTTCTTCACGCAGAGCCTTGCATGCCTGGGTGCCTGAGTAGTCAAACTCGCATGCCTGACTGATTATAATAGGGCCGGCGCCAATTATCAGGATTTTGTTTATGTCTGTACGTTTCGGCATTATTTCATCAAAGAAATTTTTTGAATTGAGCTTTTAGCAGTTAGCTTTTAGCAATTAGCACAATAATTTCAACATATTGATAGATCTCAACATTTCACCCAATGGGTGAAAATCGAATCAATGGTAACCATCTGAAAGAATAAGAGCTAATTGCTAAGAGCTAATCGCTTATCTTAAATATTATCCTGTCAGACTCTTTTTTAAAAGGCTAAATTGTTAGATTTTATCATTTTTTTAAATTCATCAAAAAGATACCTTGAATCGTGGGGACCGGGAGATGCTTCGGGATGGTATTGTACGGCAAAAATCGGCAGTTCACGATGCCTGAATCCTTCAAGTGTGTTATCGTTCAAGTTTTTGTGAGTTATTTTAATATTTTTTTCATTCAGGCTGTCTATATCTACAGCAAACCCATGATTTTGAGATGTTATTTCAATCCTCCCTGTTAAAAGATTTTTAACAGGCTGGTTTGAGCCTCGATGTCCGAATTTTAACTTGAATGTTTTTCCTCCCAATGCCAGCGCAAGCAACTGATGCCCAAGACAGATACCGAATGTCGGGCAATATGACAGAAGACTTCTGATGGTATCTATTGCGTATGAGACAGGTTCCGGATCACCAGGACCGTTTGAAAGAAAGAGCCCGTCCGGTTCAATAAGTTTTATAGTCTCAGCGCTTGTTGTGGCCGGAACAA
>JAFDFV010000316.1 GCA_019309665.1 Deltaproteobacteria bacterium
TGTTCACGTAGTGCAGGCGCATAAGCGAATAACTCTGAGGAACCCGGTGCGGTAATTCCGCACGCCGGGGGATGTGAGGGGGCAGTTGGGTAACTGGCTGTCCTACCTTGATGGGCTTAAAAGGAACAAGACAAATGAAATGCTATTACATTGCGTTAAATGTAATCCCGGGGCAAGGGGATACATGCGCAGTCACAACCCCAGACCTATTCAAGACAGCAGCTCTGCTATTCGACAGAGTATTTGTTCCGATAGCTGATTCTCCAGGATTCGAACCACCACCAACAGAATGCTATTTCGCCGATTCAACCATACGTATTACAAATCCTTTGCAGGCAAAGGAAATTCGTCTAGACCTGACGCTGGAGGGTATTGACGATCCTTTATGGCTTACCCATATCCTTGTCCATTATACCGAACATCTCAAGATCAAGAATCTAGATAGCGGTGAAATACATCCGGATTCCGACAAGCTCTTGAAGAAAATCGCTGGCGCAGCAATGCGGGGTGTATCTTCTGCATTCCTGAGAAAGTACGGAATTCGCGTCACACCTCTTTACTCGTCCATGGAAATGTACGACGAACGCACGACCAAGGGTGACATAGTTGCATACCAGGGGTTTCTGAAGCATATCCCCATGGTCGCAGACAGAGAAGTGTCCTGGGAACAGATCTTAGATTTCAGGTCTGATGGAAGGGCAATCAGCCATTACCGCGCAATCCGATCGTGGGTCAGGGATGTGATCTCCAGCAAGTCGTCCGAAGAGGCCCGGGACCTTGTTGCGGCCAAAATCGACAAGTATGAATGGGCCATTAGAAAACACGGGTTGAAGACCATAACAGGCGGGCTTGCAAGTGTACTTGACTCTAAGTTCTTGCTTGCGCTAACAGGTGCCGGGGGAATCGCAGGTTATCTCGCGGGGCCTCTTTGGGCGGCAGCTGTAGCAGGCAGTATCGCAATCGCCAAATCAGCAGTGTGGTTTGCCGAAACGAGGATTAATGCGGAAGACGTTCGGCGCGGCGAACATTCTGAGGTAGCTCTCATTCATGAGATTCGAGAGAAATTCAAGACGCCCTAACAACCGCATCAACCCTGACTGGCAAATCCGCTGCGCTCCTTTGCCAGCCGGTTATGCGGAGCGTTCGCATGTGATAAAATATGAATAATGTTCTTACGAAATGCAAATCAGCCATAAAACGTGCGTATATAAAGAGGCATGACTTCTCAGTATCAGATAAGGGTTATGTCTCTTGCCTTGAAAACAATCTGTTACCTTCTATTAAATTGTCAGCCGATGTTTATCGTGAATTAGAAGGCGGCAGTGGTAATGAATTAAAGGAAAAATTTAAAGCGCTCCACTCTTCGTCAGCTTTAGCAGTTAATGCTTTTGCTAAATGGAAAAGAAACACAACGAATTTATCGCTTTGCGGAAGAGAAGGCTTCACATCCCTAACATTCGAACGAAAATGTCCGACTGGTCTTGGAGGAACCCCTCCAAACCTTGCTGTCCAGTCCAGCGGGACGCCCATGAAAATATGCGTTTCATATCCTGTTTATGTACGCTATCTGATTATTTATACTAAAAAAACAGAGCAAATCTCTTTCTATTGTCAAGGGCTTTTGGTTGAAATATGTGATGATTATCACTTTATTCGGACGTAAAATGTGCTTTATTGCACAAAACGCTCCCGTTCACTCGGGAATTACTTGATCAATAAGACCGGGCATGGCTTCAATGGCATAAAGTGGTATTGATAATATTGAGTCATTATATGATAAGGGATGAAGAGAAAATCTGATTCCAAACGACGTTTCTTTTTCAGAAAGGAAAAGTCTCAGACTTTTAAGTGTGCCGGTTTTACCTGCTTTTACTTCAACAGGCAGAATCTGTTCACCTTTTTGCCAAAGATAATCAACTTCTGCTGCACTCCCTTTTGCTTCACGTTGCCAGTAAAAAAGAGACGGTTCTTCAAACGGTTTTTTCAGGGCAAGCAGTTGCTGGCCTACATACTGTTCAGCAACCGACCCTTTATAAACTGCCAGAAGATTATCTGACATATATGTTTCCTTGTTTATACCCATGGAATTCTGCAAAAGGCCTACATCGAGAAAAAGAATTTTGAAAACCTTTTCATTACAATGAGAAAGCAATGGAAGGCCTGAACCGGAAGTTGCTGTAATTTTATGAATTATGTGAGCCTTAATAAGTAGTTCAAGAGATTTCTTTATATCTCTCGAGTTGGTCTGTTTGTCGATATGTGAATATTTAAACTTGCTGCCAACCATGCCTGGGGCGTGATTAAATATTTTTTCAATAAGAAAAATATTTGCACGTCTGCCGTATTTGCCGAAATCATGCCGGTAATTTTGCAACAAAGTCTGTTGCATTTCATCTGTCTTTGAAAATTTTTTTAATTCAAGCCAGAGAGCAATTGATTCCGGCATACCGCCGAGATACAGATAATTACGTAAAAGAGAAATGCATTTTATATGCACTGATTCAGGGACCTCTTTACTAATTGTAATATTTTTTAGATAGGTTCTAATTTTTTGTTCTCCGCACGCAGTAAGGAATTCTCCAAATGACAAAGGAGGCAGATAGATATTCTGAATACGTCCAACAGGGATAGAAATCTGTTCAGCATCCATTACAAACTCAAGCAGAGAACCTGCAGCAATAACATGCAATTCAGGCATTTTTTCATAAAAGTAGCGCAATGCTTTTAATGCTTGCGGGCATTCCTGTATTTCATCAAGAAAAAGGAGAGTTGTTCCCTGGTTTATGTCGATATTGGAAGTGAGTTCAATTTTTTCTACAATTTCAAACGGATTCAGTGTTGAAAAACAGGTTTTAAAATGTGGCTGAAATTCAAAATTGATTTCAACAAACTGTTTAAAATTTTTCTCCCCAAAATATTCAACAAGCCAGGTCTTGCCTACCTGTCGTGCACCGCGAATTATCAGTGGTTTTCGTCTCTTTTCGTTTTTCCAGTTTTTCAACCAACTGTAAATGTCACGTTCCATTATTATTTTGTTATCCTATTTTTGATGGTCTCGTAAAAAGCTTATATTATCCCACTTCACGGCACTGTATTTGTATCTTGATAATTTCGATTCTTTACTATTTCACCAACTATAAGTAAAAAAGACGTAAAAAAGACGGGCTTGTCAATATGTGGGTGCTATTTTAGACTATTTTGTCCGAATAACAGTGGTATTCCTTTTTAGAACTTCTTTCTTCTGCCGGATGTGGGAAAACAACGGGGTCACACGGGCAGGGAGAGGTGTCAAAGGTCATGCTGTAAGATCAGGATCATGAAGAACCTTGTTGACTGGCGGTAATTATATTCAGCTCGGGGAAATAGGTTGAAAAATATCCCCCATCATTAGTTACAAGGTTTCCACCTTTCATTTGGAGAGCATATGCCCCGATCAGAAAATCACTCAGAATGTGCTGCCTTACTTTGATCACGGAGTTACATTTTCTGCATATCAATTTTTCAAGCTTTTTCCCACATTTTGTACACATTAATACCCGACGTCTGTTATATGTCTCCCATCGTTCAGCCGCTGTAATATAACTTTCCGGTTTCGTTTCGCCAATAATAATGCCGGTGTCACTTAAAAAGTCGTTCAGCTCTTTTTCATCCTCAAATGTGAGCGAAAGTTCACCGTAAACAATTTTGGGAATGAGCAGAGCATTTCTTTTACCTAATTTCCCCAATAACAACGCGTAATTCTTCCCAAAATCAGGAACGT
>JAFDFV010000317.1 GCA_019309665.1 Deltaproteobacteria bacterium
GCCTGGATTTCAATAGGATACCCTTCGCGTGGAGTACATGCAGGATGATTGGTATCCATCCAGGTAAAATGGAGCGGACTGAAAATCAGGCCCGATTCCGGATCCATCCGGATACCATTAGGAGTGCCTGCAATCATGGAATGCCCTATAGAAAAAAGAACCTGCCGCACTGTCCGGCTGCCGCATTTTTCGTCGAGAAAGTCTTCGCTTCCTTCGGCCTTGACCAGATCGGAACATGCTGCGAAAAACCAGAGTGGCGCATCGGAAGTGTCACGATTTTCAGGATTATTGCCCAGTATCATATTCGGTAAAGTTCCGTCAATTTCAAACTGTCCGAACTGTTTCAGGATGGTCCGCGTTTCTTCTCTCCTTCCTGCTGCAATCAAACCGCGGGCAAAGATCAGCGCATCCCGTCCCCAATCGAGAAACCAGGGATATCCGGCAATTACCGTATTTAAGGCTCCTGTTTTCACAACATAGTGATCAATTGCCTGCTTAAGGGCTTCATCCAGTTTATATGAAGTTTTGTCCTCAAAGGCAAAAGATTTCATATGCCGGGCCAAAGAACTATTCAGGGAACCATACTGTAATGGCTTTTGTTCCTGCGAGCCAGTGACGCCGGCTGTCAATTCCACAGTCTGGCCCCCTGTCAGAAAGCAGGAAAAATAACCGGGGCTGAAGAGATCCGAATCAGGATCAAGGCCTCGTTCAGCCTCCATGGAATGGTGTACCATGTAATGCCATTCCGGCTCCCACACAAAGGAGCCCTTTGAAATTTGGATACGGAGTTGACGTTCCGGTACCGGTGAAAAGGTAAAACCATGAGGATGCGTTGTCACGGATTCCGGCCATAAATGTTCAGGCCCCAGGTACGCTTTTGTGGTTTCGTGAAAATTGCGATCTTCAATATCGGGCCGGAGAATTAGCTGAACCTGCCGGCAGTCGGCCAGCATCCGGTTTCGACCTTTGGCTTTGTTGCGAAAAAAGACCATGCGAGCTGCATTCCGCCCATCTATCATTTCGATTCTTATGCTGAGCGATACATGTTCTCCCTGGCCGGTCGGGATATGGTATAGCCAGAATCCGCGGGAATTGTAGTCATAGCAAAAAGAATCAAAGCAATCAAAGCAGATCTCCTGGGAGTAGCCCTGAAACACGAGCCACGCCCGGCATCGTGTAAACATGATCCGTCTTTCTTCGGGAAATTCCGGATTCAGGTTTGCGGCAAGCAGGGCATCGTACCGGCTGTCTAATTTTCCCCACAAAACATTGGCGCGCAGCATACCTCCACGGCTGTTTGTTCCAAGCAGCGAGATGGGCCGGTGCAACAATTCCGACCGGTGAAAAATCCTTTTCACTTTTGCATCTTCCGCACCGGACAGAAAAAAAAGAGGCGCATCAACGTGTTCAGAGTCTCCTGGTGTATAAACCGACAATTTCAGGGTATGAGAGCAATGTGCTGCCGGAGCAGGAAGCGGAGAAAAAAGTGCAAAAAATGACCCGTCAATGCAGGGCAGGCTCTCTTCATATGCCATGACCCGGTCTTTGTTCATAATTTTGGAGCGGAACGTGTTGCCGGTGCGCACAAGTAAAAAATGACCGGGAGGTACCATTACTTCACGCTTCAAGTCACGGGGCCATTGCCAGGTTATTACCCTGGACTCCCGGCTGAAGGAATTGAGATTGCGACAGTACTCAACAGGATCTTCAGCCAATTGCCGCTCGGCAGAATCCGGATCAAACTTTTCCGGATCACGGTCATTGTAATACCGGAACACATCGAGGGCCTTGGCGCGCAGGCGCTGTTTTTTAATTCGATCCAAAAGCATGAAGTTTCGACGAGCGTCGCATTGAATCAGGTCGATATCACTTTGGTCGGGTGTAAGGCAGAGAACCTGGCCTGGATCAAGGAGATAAGTCTGTTGCCCTTCTGATCCGGTAACAACTACCTCCTCTTCCGTAAGGAGATCCGTAAACACCGGGCTTCCCATGCCCACCTGTTCCGGATTCCATGCAGCGCAGGTCTGGTTCTTATCATCAAGGTTCACCACAATTAGAAGCTTCTTTCCGGAAGATATATGGTGACGCAACAGGACAATGTGGTTTCCCCCGCCCTGCTGCATCAGTTTCAGCTCGGTCCGGTCATGAAAAGCAGGGTGGAGCTTGAGCAGGGTGTTGAGCCGGCGTATGTGATTGACCTGATTGTTTGCCGACCCCCAGTTAAGGGAAGGAGCTTCGTGAACATTGATTTTTTCCGTTGCATACCATTCCACCCCATTGGCAAAACCAAAAGCTCCATTGCTGGAACAAAGGGCACACAGGGCAGTGCGCATCCTGGCAAAGGTCTTTGAGCGGGCAGCGAGGCGATTATTGTCATGGGTTTCCGCAAAATGGACCATAATCCCTTCACTTTGAGAGACTTCGACAGCTCCCGGAAGATAGCTTTCAATCTGGCTGCGGTCATAATTTTGAAAGAGCTCTGAGTAAGCCCAGTCAAAATTAGCCTTGTTCAGAATCTCTCTGGTCACGGAAATTTTTCCGCCAAGCCCTTCGATGAGAAAAACAGTATCAGGATACTGGTCCCGGACCCTGGCAACAATATATTTCCAGACAGGGACAGGAATCATGTATCCTGCATCACAGCGAAAACCATCTACTTCTCTTCGACACCATGTAAGAAAAACATCTGCCATATATTGCCACAGGCCTTTATGGGTAAAATCAAGATTTGTCAGATCCGCCCAGATTACCCCCCAAGCTCCTGGAACCTTAATGCGTCCGTCCTTATCCCGGACAAGCCATTCCGGGTGGGTCTCGTGGAGGCCGGCAGCCCATCCCGTATGGTTAATGGCAATATCGATAAAAACTCTGGCATTCCGTTCATGGATTGCATCTACCAGCTCGATGAACTGCTCCAGAGGAGTGGCACGCGGGTCGAATTCCGCCAGCGCCGGATCAACGGAGGTAAAATTTAATGCTGCATATGGACTTCCGAACCGCCCCATGCGGGCGTAAGTGGTTGGTGTGGGATGGACCGGGAGCAACTGGAGAATTCTGCACCCCAGTTCTCCCACAATAAAATCAAGTTCTCTGAGCAGTTCCCGAAATGTGCCGGATGGCGGGATTACAGCATAACCGGACCTGTCAAG
>JAFDFV010000318.1 GCA_019309665.1 Deltaproteobacteria bacterium
ACAAGTGACACTTTAGCCCTTTGAAAAATTGTTACAAAAGCGGGAACAAATGAAAACTATGAAAGGTAAAGTCTATCTGGTTGGTGCGGGTCCTGGCGATCCAGGATTGATTACCGTAAAAGGACTGGAATGTATTAAACAAGCTGATGTTCTGATATATGATTATCTCGCCTCACCGGTTCTTTTAAATTACGCTTCAAAGAATGCTGAAATAATCTATGTCGGGAAAAAAGGCGGAGACCATACTCTGCCCCAGGATGGAATTAATTCTCTTATTGCCGAAAAAGCTAACAAGGGTTTTATCGTAACACGATTAAAGGGCGGTGACCCCTTTATTTTTGGACGTGGAGCAGAGGAGGCGGAAGTTTTAATAGAAGAAGGTATTCCTTTTGAAATCGTTCCCGGCGTTACTTCTGCAATAGCGGCTCCTGCATATGCCGGAATTCCTCTGACTCACAGAAAATTTACAGCTACTGTTGCATTTGTAACCGGCCATGAGGACCCAACCAAAGAGGAGTCTAATATCGACTGGTCGGCATTGGCAAAAGGTATTGGAACAATTGTTTTTCTTATGGGAGTTAAAAACCTGCCAAAAATTACAAGCCAGCTTATTAATTATGGCATGCCTTCTGATACACCGGTTGCACTTGTTCGATGGGGGACAACGCCCAGACAGTTCTCTGTTACAGGAACCCTTGAAAATATAAATGAACGTGTAAAAAGTGTCGGTCTTAAACCGCCGGCCATCACTGTTGTTGGAAATGTTGTTAAGTTAAGAAAAACAATGAACTGGTTTGAAAATCGTCCATTGATGGGAAAAAGAATTGTAGTAACCCGGGCCCGGGAACAGGCTAGTGACCTGGTTAAACTGCTCTCAGATTTTGGGGCGGAGTGTCTGGAATGCCCTACAATAAAAGTAGTCCCGCCTGATGACTGGAAGCTCCTTGATGCGGCAATTGAAAATATTTCTTCTTATGACTGGCTGGTTTTTACCAGTGTCAATGGTGTGAATTACTTTTTCGAGCGACTTTTTTCAAAAGGTAAAGATGCACGCGCATTAGGCAAATTAAATACAGCGGTAATAGGACCGGCAACAGAAAGAAGGCTTTTCAATTTTGGATTAAAAAGCGATATTGTACCCAAAAATTACAGAGCTGAGTCAATTATTGAGGCATTCAGCAATGAAGATGTAAATGGGAAAAAGATACTTCTTCCGCGCGCAAAGGATGCAAGGCCAATCCTTCCTGTTGAGCTGACAAAGATGGGGGCTATCGTTGATGAGATAACATCGTATTATACCAAAAAAGTTCCGGATTCTGCCGATCTATTATTGAAACGACTTAAAGAAAACACAATAGATCTTATAACATTTACAAGTTCTTCTACTGTAAAAAATTTCAAAGCTATTTTACCTGACAATATTTTTGAGACTCAGATGAAAAATATAACCGTTGCATGCATTGGCCCCATAACCGCTGACACTGCGAAAAATCTTGGATTTGATGTTCACATCGTTGCAAATTCTTTTACTATACCAGGATTATGTGAAGCCATTTTAGCTTATTATAAATAAAAAAGGGCGATATCAAAAAACAATATTGCCCTTTTTTATTCAGATGTATTTCAGGAACAGCAGGATCCAGTTGTGCTGCAGCTTGAACACCCTGAGCTAAAATCAACTCCCGATGAAACTTTAAATCCAAATGCCGTAAAATCAATCTTTATAGGTTTAACCTTCTCCATAAAATCCTTATTAACAACATACTGAAAATTGTCTACAGTATATTTGTTGTCTGTATCTTTGGACTCATCCAGAGCCATTGATAAAGAAGGGCCTCCTCAACCGCCCTCATTTAAAAAGATCCGAATAGGTGCAACCTCTCTGCCTTTAAAATAGTCAGCTATTTTTACTGTAGCTGCTTCTGTAACTTCAAGCATTATATCCTCCCTAAATTATGCGTAGTTAGTGCCTGAACAAAAACTGCTAATTTTCGTTCGGGTACTAGTTAAACTCAACAAAATTATCCGAATTAAAAAATTAAAATAGTCCTTGTAATTTCATTTGTCAATGCCGAAAAATCGATTTCTTGTCAAGAATTTGTCTTATTGCTGCGGACAGCTTATTTATAGTGAACGGTTTCTGAATAAATCCGTTGCAGCCACGGTTTAATATATCAGTCGCCTGACCGTCTATGCTGTAGCCGCTTGAAAGAAGTACCTTTATATCCGGATTAATCTTCTTCATACGGTCATAGGTATCGCTACCACTTATATTGGGCATGATCATGTCTAAAATGACAATGTCTATTTCATCCCGATTCTTCTGATACAGCTCAATTGCCTCACGTCCATCTCTGGCCGTGAGTACTCTGCAGCCCATTGCTTTCAGTAAATCCCGCCCTATATCCAGAACAATCTCTTCATCATCTATCAAAAGAACAGTTTCGGTTCCCTTTAACAATTTTTCTGTAATCCTGGCGGCTTTTGCGATCTTTTTTTCTGATGCAGGCAAATAAATGCTGAAAGTGGAACCCTCGCCCTTCCTGGATTCTACATCAATGTATCCATCGTGACCCTTTATGATGCCATAGGCTGAGGCCAAACCAAGACCTGTTCCTCGCCCCATATCTTTGGTAGTAAAAAACGGATCAAATATTCGTTCCAGGATCTCTTTGTCCATGCCCACCCCTGTGTCGGTAACAGCCAGCACAACAGACCTGCCAAGATTGGGGACATATAGCCGGCCCTTCATATTCCTGTGGTCTGTATTAAAGGTTTTCAAAATAAAATTGCCTCCACCAGGCATAGCATCGGCCGCATTAACATACAGGTTCCACAAAACCTGTTCGATCTGACCTTTATCTGCCTCAACTGCAAGAAGATCAGGCAATAGCTCCAAATAAATCGAAATATCCTTTCTGGTTCTACCGAAAAGCTCAGAAGTATCTTTCACCAACTGGTTCAAATTAATAGGCTTTAGTTCATATTTTCCCTTCCTCGCATACCCTAAAAGCTGCGAAGTTAGCTTAGAGCCGCTTTCGACCTGTTTTTCTATGCTTTTCAGCCTGTTGCGATTTGGATCTGCCGGATCGGTATTCATCAGCATTAAGGATGCATTGCCAAGTATCCCCATGAG
>JAFDFV010000319.1 GCA_019309665.1 Deltaproteobacteria bacterium
TACACATCTCCCAGTTTCCTATGTGGGCTGAGATCATAATAACGCCTTCAGGGCTTTTTATCGTATTTAACAGATTTTCTTTTCCTCTTATTCTAACTTTTTGCAGAATATCTTCTTTTGAAAAGCAAGTCATTTGACAGATTTCCAAAACCGTAATTCCCATGTTTTGAAACGTTTTTCTGGAGATCTTATTTATCTTATCCAATGGCCATTCAGGGTAGGCAAATCGCAAATTGCGCCTTGCAATTCTCCTGTGACGCGCATCAAGCAGGTATGCAATACTTCCTAATATATTTCCCGTTTTGACAATATAATTCTTGGGTATAGATACAATGAATTTTTTTATTGAGCCTGAAAGGCCTTTGGATTTAGACATTTTATGAAGCCATCACCATTTATTACGAAAGTATAGAATTTGCCGCATCCAGTACTTGCTCTACGCTTATCTGCTTCATGCAGTCGATTGTACTGCACTGTCGCTTAAAGCAGGGACTGCATTCCACGCCTGATCTCAGAATTTTATGTTTTGATCCGAAGGGTCCGGTTCTCCATGGGCCGGTATCTGTTGATATAACAAACCTTGTTTTTTCATAAAGTGCTGCAAGTGTTTTCAGCGTTGTTTTACCTGCAAGATTTACTGCTTTTTTACTCATAAAAGACATTATATTTTCCATTGTGCTTTTATCTGAATGACTTCCGGTAAAAATGACGCTTGTATTATATTTTTCAATCAATCTGTCTGCAAGCAAAGCGAACTTTCGATTATCCCATAGCTTTGTTTCCCATTTTGCAACCGGGTTTATCGCTACAAGCAGTTCAGGGCTTTTAATTCCGTGGCGTACCAAAATAGAATCTATAAATTTGCGGGTATGATCGGAAACAGGAATTTTATATTCAATCTCTTTTGACTTGATTCCCAAGGCATTAATAAGCATCAGATTCCTTAAAAGAGCGTGGTTATCCATATTTACAGGAGGAATACGCTCGTTTAAAAAAATGTAGCTATGCTCCATGTGCTCCATGCCTTTATCAAAACCTGCTTTCCGCTTTCCTTTGGCTAATGCTATAAGAATACCGCTTTTCAGCAATCCTTGAAAATCAATTATCAGATCGTATTCCGTATCTCTCAGCTTTTTTATAAATTGATATGCTTCTTTAATATTTTTCAGGCAGGATGGCCCGAAAACTTTTTTTATCCATTGCTTTCTTTTTGAAATAATAACACGATTCAGGGCTTCATGCCCTACAACAAGACTGGAAGCAGCTTCCTCAATCAGCCACGTTATATGTGCATCAGGATAGTGTTTTCTGATTGCGTTAAGCGAGGGCAGCGTATGTATAACATCTCCAATAGCGCTCAATTTAACGATAAGTATTTTCATATAATTATTTAGTCCACGTTCCTTAAAAATTTGTAACCGTTCACGGGAGAACCAGTGGCATAACAAGGCTATTTCCCGAAATATAAGCTTTTACAGGTGTTGTAGATGTGCGTTTTCAGGGCAATCAACTATAGTGTTGCTATGTTGATTGCCCTGAAAACGTGCATATGCAGTGCCTGTGAACGCTTACAAAAATTTTACAGCAGCATCATATATCATTTCAACGGTAATGTTTTTCATGCACCTGTGGTCTATAGGACAGTCTGGTTTCAGGCAAGGGCTGCAAGGCACCGGGACCCTTATAATCCGGCTTTTTGGACTACTGGGACTGGTTGTTACATGGTCGGTAGAACCAAATATCGCAATCTGCGGAGTATCAAGGGCTGCCGCAACATGCATCAAACCTGAATCATTTGTAATAAAAAGTTGACACCTCTCAATTAATGCTACAGCTTCACGAAGGCTGGTTTTGCCGCAAAAGTTGACGCAACGGTTTCCCATTAATTCAGAGATATAGTCTCCCAGTGCCTTTTCGCCAGGTCCTCCGAATATAGCAATTTCGGCTCCGCTGTATTTTTGCAGCTTAATACTCAGTGCGGCATACCGTTCAGGAAACCACCGCTTTGCAGATCCAAAAACAGCACCGGGGTTTATTCCGATAAGTCTGCCTTTCTCTGTAATACCGTGTTTCGCTAATATTTTTTCAGCATGTTTACGCTCTTCATCTGTTACGACAAGGGTTAGGTGCCTGCCGTCTGATTCTAATGAAGCGCCTTCAAGAATTCCAAGATAGTAATCGATTTGATGTACACTTTTTAAGGCCGGCTTTAGACAAATACAATGTGTAAGTAATAGACTTCTTGCATCGGTGTTATAGCCGAGTCTGTTTGGAATTCCTGCCAAAAAAGCTATCAGTGCAGCTTCAAAAGCATTTTGAAGAAGAATGGCAAGATCAAACTTTTCTTTTCGCAGTTCCTTGCTCAACCTAAGTATGCCGGACAGGCCTTTATGTTTTCCAGCAGCATCGTAAATCAAGATATTATCAATATAATGATTGTTGTAAAAAATTGGGGCAACCCAGGGTTTTGCAAGAAGGCTTATCTTTGCTTCAGGGAAATTTTTGCGCACAGCTCTGATTGCCGGTGTTGTTATTACAGCGTCTCCAACCCAGTTGGTGCAGCGAATTAGTATGCGCTTTATTTGTTTAGAACGAAGAGATTTCATTAGACTGTATTAATTTCCAAGTCCCTTAAGTCTGTTTTTTATAAAGAGATTGAACTCATTATTATAATTTTCAAATGATATTTTTATGCCCACAACCACAAGGTCAATCGGCCATGTGATTCTGTTTGCAATTCTGGCATAGTCCTTTTCCGTTGTAATAATAAAGTCTGCATTAGATTCTTTTGCTGATTGTAATATCTTGTTAAGATCTCTGTCCGTGTACCTGTGATGGTCTGTAAATTCTGAACAACTCGTTACCTTACAGTTAAACCCTTTTACTGTATTGTAAAAATCTATATTTCTTGCGATTCCTGAAAAAACAAATGCTGGGCGACCACGCAAGAATTCAAAACCCTGTGTGCACGAATTTCCATAAATTCGTTGAGATGAAACAGCTCCGCCTTTGACGACTTCATATATATATGGAACATGTATGGCCTTAAAAATTGGCTTGCCACTGGCATAACTTTTTAATTTGACGGAATTATACGTACTTTCCGGCTCTTTAGCAACATCCGACCTTGTTAGAATAAATGCATCACTACGCATCAGGGCTGAAAGCGGTTCCCTGAGTGTGCCTCTTGGTAAAAGCTGATGATTGCCGAAAGGGCAACTATTGTCAAGTAGCACCAGGTCAATGTCACGCTTGAGCTGGAGGTGCTGGGAAGCATCGTCAAGCACAATAACGTCCGGCTTAAAACTATTTAAAGCCGTCATGCCCGCATTAAACCGGTTTTTACCTACAACAACAGGTATGCTTTTCAGCCGGTTGGCTATCATAAATGGCTCGTCACCTGATTCGTCAGCTTCCATGAATATCGTTTTCCCATCACTGACAACTCCTCCGGTTTTTTCCGCAACCCCTTTATATCCCCTGCTGATTACTACTACTTT
>JAFDFV010000320.1 GCA_019309665.1 Deltaproteobacteria bacterium
GCTCTTTGGGAAAAACGTATCAGAATGGATGGAAAAGGCATTATACTGTTATAATAAAATTCAGCCCTGCTTAGAAAAAAAGACTGCACAAAAAGAAAAAGGGAAAGAAGTAGTAAAACCGATCAGGGGCAGAGGAGTAAATATCCGCTTTAAGGAATATGAGCCGCTGCCTGATTTTCTCATACGACAGACAAAAGCTGAACTGCAACTCAAATCAGGCGATATAATAAAAGGCTTGATTAACAATATAACTCCTGATCAGCATATTATGGGGGCTCCTCTTACATTTGAGTTTTCAGGTAATAATATGAAGGGCATAAAATCCGTTAAAATTAATGGCATATTTGACCACATCAAAGCTGCACAGTCCAAAGACAACATTTATTCTCTTATAAAAGGATATGATGTTGATAATTTAACGCTGTCTGATGAATCAAAATTACCTTTAAAAATAAATAAGGCATCTGCTGATCTCAAAATGATGGCAATCCTGAAAGGTGATAATATTTCTGCAAACATAATCGCAAATTTGCAATCAGTAAAACTATCTTCAAATAACAAAGATCAAGCCGGCATTATTGCAAATACCATTGTATCTGCATTATCAGATGTATCAAAATTTTCCGCCAGGGCAGATATAAACGGAACGTTTGATGATTACAAAATTAATATCACATCAGACCTCGATAGCATTCTTAAAAATACTCTTGAAAAGGTAATACACAAAGAAACGGAAAAACTTGAAAATAAGCTGAAAAATACAATCATGGCCAAGGTTGACGATCATTTGAATCAGACAAATAACAGTCTGAGGGATTTTGGAATAATTAAAGATGAGATCAACAAGCGTTTAAATTTGGGAGATATGCTGTTAGGGGATTTTAAGCTCCGCTTTTAACCATTGCTCTTACGAGTAATAAATCTTCTTTGGTTGTAATTTTAACGTTGCACCTGCTGCCCGTGACAACCCTTACCTTTATTCCAAGTTGTTCTACTAACATGGCATCGTCTGTACCATTAATCCCGGTACGTATGGCATTTTCATGTGCTCTTCTTATCAAGTTATATTTAAAAGCCTGAGGTGTCTGTGCAAGCCATATTGTATTTCTTTCAATTGTATTCTCAATAAATCCTGAGCTGTTAACTTTTTTTAGAGTATCGTATGCAGGTATGCCGAATATGCAGGCGTCATAATCAGTTGCACATGTTATACATTCTGTTAACTGTTCAGAGCGAATAAACGGACGTACGCCGTCATGGATAACTACAATGCTATCATCTATAATATTATCAATTGCCAGAAGACCGTTATAAACTGAATCCTGACGTCTATCGCCGCCAGGTACAAGGCTTACCTTTTTTTGAAAATTTTGTTGATTGAGTATATTCTCATTACAAAACACAAAATCTTCTTCAGGAACAACAAGAAAGATTTCGTCTATAATATTACATTCATCAAATACCTCAATTGTGTGGCTTATAAGCGGGCGGTTATCAAGCAATAAATACTGCTTGCGCACGTTATCGTCCATCCTTATACCCTTGCCTGCGGCAACTATTATTGCTGATACCGTCATAAAAGTGCCTAAAGTATATTAAAGTGCCTAAAATGCCTAAAGTTAAGGAATGCGCCTCCGGCGCTGCTAATTTTAACCTTTACCAGACAAGCTATCTCATATGAAGTAACTAAAGTGGCTAAAATTCTATAATTCTGTTAATTTTTATATGAATTAATGGAGCAAAGCGACACCTTAACTTTAGGCACTTTAGCTCACTTTAGGCATTTTAGGCACTTTAACTATTTCAAATAACCAAGCTCTTTTGGAAGAGGTACGCCTTTTCCCATTGTATCCTCACCATAATTGACACTGGTAAGAATTTTAATGTCTCTTAACGCACGAACATCTCCTTCAAATTTAACCTCAGTTATATTTTCCTTCTGGATCTTTCCTCCTGCCCACTGTATATCAAGAACGCTGCTCGCATCAAACCTGTCTTCTCCAACACAAAGTTCCACCTGACCGCCATAATATCGAACAATTTTGGCAACCAGAAGACTGGGCCTGCTGTGGAAACCCAGTTTAACTGGAACACCTACGGAAATTGAAGAACGCTCAATATTTTCATTCAATATCTCACCGGCCAGGTTTTTACCGGTTGTCAGGAAGTGACAGACATAATAAAGTCCGTAATTAATTGTCCGATCAAGAAGAACTTCAGAATCAACAAGTGATAATAGCTGTTCCTGAACCTTTTTGTAGATGTTCTTATAGCTTGCCTCATAGAGGTGACGCTCATAAAAATGCAGAAGCCTTCCTGTCATTTGAAGAAGATGAAATACAACTGAAAAACAACCGCGGAGATCCTTGAGTTTCCTGTTGCCGAACCTGTATCCACCATGTATTACATAAGTATCAAAAGCAGACTGAAGGTTGTGTACGAGCATCTCAAATTGTCTTATCTCAACCTCATTGATCTTGTCGGGAACAATCTCCAAAATCTTTTTCAAATCATAAGGTTCATAAAAACCAAGATTATCAAAATTTCTTGCAATACATAGAAACTCACTGGCAATTTTAACTATATGCTTCTTCTGCAGGTCTTTGTCTTCATCATCAATATCATAATCAAGCAAATCATTTGTTGTAACACCCGGGAATTCAAAAGTATCAAAATTATCATCAGGTACAGGTATGTTCAGTCGACGGGCTTCATCAAGAATAACCGGAGCAAGTTTTAATAGAGACTTTATCAAAAAATTAAATGTTGCCCTGCCTTCTTTCTCAAAGTCTTCAGTATTCACAAGATCATAAAAAACAAGGCGGTTTAAAATGTGTTTCTGTGAATAGCTGCCAATGCCCAAATGCCTGACAACAGCAGACAGCTCTCTATAATAATACCAGTTCTTATTGTTTTTTGCCCCGTGATAATCAAGAAAATCTTCCAGGATCTGAGATGATTCTATTAGTCTCGAAAAAAGCTTTTTTGTAAAAAAAATACTGTTTTGCTCAAGATTTGAGATGTAAACACAACATCTAAGATAATCATAAGAAAATATCTTAACCTTTTCATCAAAAGAAAAATTCTTTAATACTCCTTGCAATTAACCTATCTCCCC
>JAFDFV010000321.1 GCA_019309665.1 Deltaproteobacteria bacterium
AATTTCAATGCATAAAAACGCATGAAAAAAGAATGTCGACCCTTCCTGTCGAGTGAAGTGATAGGTTGAACGAAGCCGCTACGCGGCAGAAAAACAATCAATAATAGTGTATAACTCCTATATGTGTCCAATTCCGGGCACTTATAAAAAAGGAGTATACCATGAAACAAACAGAAGTAAATCGATTTAACAAACTCTACGAACGTCACCTGAGATTACTCAAACTTCAGGGCAAAAGTCAGAAAACCATTGATGCCTATTCCCGGTCTGTCCGGCGGATCAGAGATTATTTTGATTGCTGCCCGGATAAATTAACACTGGATCAGCTGGAAGCTTATTTCGGAGAACTGGTCGAAAGCCACTCGTGGAGCACCGTCAAAATAGACCGAAATGGTCTGCAATTCTTTTGGCGACATGTACTCAAGCGTGACTGGGAATGGTTTAAAATTATAAAACCGCCAAAGATCAAGACCCTGCCGGACATCCTCACCCCAACAGAAATCGAAAAAATCATCGGGAAAACACGTAAACTCCGCTATCGTGTTTTTTTACTGACGACCTATTCAATGGGACTTCGTTTGGAAGAAGCATTATCCATTCAGGTCCGCGATATTGATGCCGGCATGAAGAGGGTCCATATCCGGCGTGGCAAAGGACATAAGGACCGGCTGGTGCCGTTGCCAGACCTCACCTTGCAGGCATTGCGTGAACTCTGGCGCAGGCATCAACATCCAAAGCTGATATTTCCCAATGGCACTGGATCTCTTAAAACAATTCAACAGGCAGCAACCCATATGGACAGAGGCGGCACCCAAAAAGCCATGAAGGTTGTGGTTACAGAATGCGGCATTAAAAAAAAGTCTCTATACACTCCCTTCGTCACAGTTTCGCCACACATCTGCTTGAACGCGGTTTAAGCCTTCGTCATATCCAGGCAATCCTTGGCCATGCCAGTCCTGCGACAACCGCACGTTATGCTCATCTGACTGACTCATCTGACTGATGTCACGGAAAAAGACAGTCTGAACACCATTAATGAGCTGATTAACAGCCTTCGTGTCGATTTAAGGAAGGTGTGATCATGGAACTATCCTCTATTATTAATCAATATTACGATACATTTATGCTCAAGTATGCTGGTACTGTATTGCCGGGTCATCTGAAGGCCATGAATGCCATTTGCAGTTGCCGCACACCTGATTCCGGCGAACTTTATGTGCAGTGTCCTCACTGTTATCACGCGGAATGGCGGCCTCTATCCTGTGGTCACCGTAGTTGCCCGAAATGTCAGAACCATGAAGCCAGCCAGTGGATTGACCGGCAACAGGGTAAATTATTACCTGTTCCCTATTTTTTAGCTACTTTTACATTGCCTTACGAACTAAGGTCATTAACCTGGTATTATCAGAAAATAGTATTTTCTATTTTTTTCCTTTGTGTTGCCGGGACCCTGAAGGATTTTGGTTTGAATCCAAAAAATCTTGGGGCGGAAATAGGTATGACCATGGTATTGCACACTCATAACAGGAGACTGGATTTTCATCCTCATATTCATGTGGTAGTGCCAGGCGGCGGTGTGGATAAACGCAGACGTCAATGGAAAAAGATAAAGGGGAAATATTTATTCAATGAATTTGCCATGGCAAAGGTCTTTCGCGCCCGTTTTCTGGCGGCTTTAAATGAAGCCGGACTTTCCATCCCCAAAAATGTTCCCCCAAAATGGGTAGTTGATTGCAAGTATGTTGGAAAAGGAATAACCGCCCTGAAATACTTATCCAAATATTTATACCGTGGTGTTATCAGTGAAAAAAATATTATTTCCAATCAAAATGGTCAGGTAACTTTTAAGTATATTGAAAGCAAGACCGGCAATACACGATATCGCACCCTCAAAGGCGAAGATTTTTTAAATCTCATATTACAGCATGTGCTGCCCAAAGGGTTCCGACGGGTCAGGGACTATGGATTTCTTCATGGTAATGCAAAAAAAATGCTGTTTCTGGTTCAATTGATTTTGCATGTTGTGATTAAAGTGATTGAACAACGCACCAGGCCTGTTTTTAAATGTCCCTGCTGTAAGTCATCCATGGTGATAGTTGGGTTTCGATATAATGTATGGAAGTCGGGGTAGCTGATTACTCCCGGCAAGAACCAGCAGTGAATTCAAAAACAGGAGGGCTGAACGTTTATGAAATAGGTAATTTTTTAAAGCCTGTTTTCAGGTTAATGGATTGGTATGCCCTGAAAAAATAACACTTCTTGAAACCGCACTTCATCCCCCCTGCACAAAAAAAATATTTTCTTATATAGAGTCACCAAGACCGGGCTTGTTCAACCTCCGGATAAGATCGTGGTTCGTTCCTCACACGATCTATCCTTGTTCGTTAGAGTTTTTTTCATCCCACTCTTCCCAAGCATTAAACATTGGGCTAAGAGAACGACTATAGACCTTAAGCCAATTAATATGTGCCCACGCTAAAGTTGCGCCCAAACACGCTGGAGCCAAAAAATTTAAATAGTTATGATTATTATTCATTAATTCATACGAAAATGTTAACGATGTGCATAGAAAAATTGCCCAAAAGGAAAAGGGAATGGGATCACTAGATTCTCCACCTCCTCTGTTTTTATTGCTTCTAATACCATTTTTGGGATTTAGGCCGCTTTGAAAACCGAAAGCGAACAATCTTTTTTCTAGAAGGTGGACATATGATGCAAATGTAACAATATCAAACCTGACTTTTATCAGGTAATAAAACGATGGAAGGATAAAAAGATTAGGTGTAAGTGTCGCGTATAACAGAATAAGTGACGATTCTTCTGTGTGTTCAAATAGTATCTTTCCAATCCATGTTAGGAGAGTGACAGATAAAGTCATAGTAAAACCAAACACCTGGATTATTCGTTTATCTAGCTCAAACATTGCTGAAGTGAATAACTTCAACTCTTCTAGGTAAACTTTATCACTCAGTTTCTCAGTCATGTCTTATCTCTAACTTTGATGTAGCGGGCCTAAAAGCCCGATTTGTTTTCGTGCATTATTGCTTGCGAAAAAGAAAAATAGGGCGATTTTGCCCTATAAAAATTATTGACATTATGACTGGAAGTCGAATTCGTTGCCATTTGTCTAAACCTATAGTGTTTTCCATTTATTGGACTTCGGCTACAGCCACCACATAGTTTTTACCATAATTTTTGGCGAACTATTTATAAAAATCAGTCAGCTATAGACTTTCAGATAATTAATTTCACAAGGCCAGAAGGAGGAAGGCGTATTAGTTATACGTCGACGACTGATAACACAGTGAAATTATTTATCTGAAAGTCTATATTCAGGTGTTCGATAATTGAGTTGGAGCTGAGCAAGTAGTATCGGTCTTTAGAAAATCAGAGAATCAGTACAATTCCAGGAAGAGTTCCAGTTTGAAGTCCATTGAGGCATATCCATATAAGAAATCATGCAGTTGTGCAAGATAAATATAAAATACAACTTATTTTCTATATTATATTCGTGCTCAGACAATTGAGGGTTTAGGAGTCGGAATCTTATATTGACAAATACTTTATAGACTAAAGGTGGAAGGCTTTTAGGAAATATAAGGTAAGTAGGCTGAAGCCGAAGGCTGTCATGGAGCTTTAGCCTTCGGACTTCAGCCTAAAACGCTATTTAAATATCATAGTACAAAAAGAACTCATGCGGATGAGGTCGCAGTTTTACTGGGTTGACCTCTTTCTCTGTCTTGTATTTTATCCACATATCTATTACATCTTCCGTAAACACATCACCCTTGAGCAAAAATTTATTATCTTCTTTTAATGCTGAAAGCGCTTCATCTAAAGAACCGGGAGCCGAAGGTATGTTGGCAAGCTCCTCTGGTGCAAGTCCATATATGTCTTTGTCTAACGGCTCGCCTGGATCAAGCCTGTTCTCTATGCCGTCTAATACCGCCATTAGTATGGCTGAAAACGCCAGATAT
>JAFDFV010000322.1 GCA_019309665.1 Deltaproteobacteria bacterium
ATCTCATCCAAAAAGATCGTTCCCTGGTCAGCCTGCTCAAACTTGCCGATTTTACGACCCGCGGCCCCGGTAAAAGCCCCCTTCTCGTGGCCGAACAGCTCACTTTCCAGCAAATTTTCCGGAATCGCGCCGCAATTGATGATGATCAGGGGTTTTTCAGCTCTCTGGCTCAGGCTGTGCACCGCGTGGGCCGCCATCTCTTTGCCGGTTCCCGTGTTTCCGTTGATCAGCACCGGATAGTCGGTCTTGCTGGCGTGTTTGAGACGCTCAAACACCTCCTCCATGACAGGGGAGATACCGAACATGCCGCATAGTGATCCGCTTTGGCTGGTTTGCCGCTGGAGCCGGCGATTGGTCTCTTCCAGTTCATGGATTTTAAAAGTACGGGAAAGAATAATCCTTAATATCTTTAAATCAATCGGTTTTGCGCAAAAATCAGCGGCCCCGAGAGCAATGGCCTTAACCGCGTTTTCTTCCTCAGCATTACCGGTGATGACAATCACCCGTGTATGGGGAGGAAGGGAAGATATCTCTTCGAGTAGCTCAAAACCCTGCTGGGGAGTGTCCGGATAGGGCGGCAGGCCAAGGTCCAGGGTAGCTACCGGAAAAACGCCGGAAGCAAGCAGCGGCCTTGCCTGACCCGCGTCAGAGACAATAGTAATTTCATATTCCTTGCCCAGGCCCCACCGGAGCTGTTTGGCTACAGAATTTTCATCTTCGATCACAAGGAGCTTTTTTTTCATAATTTCAAACCGCCTGATTACCTGATAAAACTGCAAACTATAAAACGTAACCGTTCACGGTTGTCGGTTCACAGTTCACAGTTTTTTCAATAAACTATGCAACGATTGAAGCATTTTGGATAGTGATTTTCTCCTCTACCTGTAAACCGTGAATGGTTACAATTTATTTTACTTTATGAAAAGTTTTACATATATTATTTTTTCTTCAACCTTTACCATCATGACTTTTTGTGATATTAAATTTATTATACTACATTTCAATCGTTTTCCTATCAACAAAAAAAGGAGAAAATCATGAAAAGGTTTTGGCATGTCAACTTGGCGCTTTTAATAGCATTTTTATTTTCAACAGGTTGTGAAACAACCAGGAATATACAAAAATCAATAACCTCAATTAGATCACCGGCATACCATCAACTGATTACTCAGGTGCCTGAGGACATGAAAGATGATGTTTACAAGGCCGAATTTGACATGAAAGTATCCGGGGAAAAACTAAAGCTGGCAAAACTCAAAAACAATCTGGCAGTTAATCAGGAAAATTATTCTGACAGCGAAGTGGATCTTGCTAAAAAGCTCTATGAACAAGCTAAAATAACATTAGAAATTCAAAAACTTGAAGCAATAATGAAGTCGGGTCTTGGTGAAAATAAAGATAACATCAAAACCCTGGCAAACCTGAAAAGCAAAAAGCTCCGATACGAGGCTGACAGAATCAATATCGAAGCAGAGTTGGAAACCACTAAACTTGTAATCAGCGACCTTCTTAAACAAATAGAAGCCCGGGAAGAAATGATCAGGGATATGAATATGGATGAGAAATCCGTTGAGGATAGTATAGCTGAACCAATTGAAACGGGCAATCAAAAACAGGAGATAGAGCAGGAAATAAAACAGGAGTTCTAAACTTTTCAACCCATCAAAGATGTCCTTTTTCGGAGCAGCCAAAAAACTACCGGCTCTTCTTGACAGCGCATCCTTCGCCCCATTAAATTTTCGCTTTATTCGAGGCTATAATTATGATTGAATCAAAATATCTTAAAGATAGTATTCAAAACATAAAACAGCTCTTCGCGATTCCTGCGTTAAGAAAATTCGAGACAAAAAATCTGGGCAAAATGCTCAGGCTAAGCAAGGTAAGGCGATACGAAGATGGAGAGATAATTATCAAAGAGGGTGATATGGACCCGTGGTTTTACTTTATTCTTTCCGGCAAGGTACGAATAGAAAAAAATGGAGTTACTATCAGCACAATAAGTAAATCCGGTGAAATTTTCGGCGAAATGAGAATTCTGGACAGGTTAAGCAGGTCGGCATCGGTCTATGCAGAGGAGGAAACAATATGTCTTGCCGTTAACACCGCTGCTACCGACAGACTCCCTTCAGATGATGAAACTGCAAATTTTCTGCTCTTATTGTATAAAGTGTTTGCGGAATATCTATCAACCCGATTACGATTAACAAACGAAGAACTTATCGAAACCAAAAAACAACTGAAAGTACTGACAGAAAAGATTAAATGAAAAAAACCGTTTCCTTTTCAAAAAATTCCACAAATGTGTTCTTTCATATTCTAACGAAGTGCAATCTCAATTGCAGGCACTGTTATATAAACAGGGAACAGCATGGAGAAAACACCCTTCCTTTGTCAACAATAGAGGCATGGCTCGGTGCTTTTGCCGAAAAAAGCAATATTGCCAATGTCATTTTTCTCGGTGGAGAGCCTACAATTCACCCCGACCTTTCTTTTGCCATAAAAAAAGCAAAAAATATGGGGTACAACTCCATAACTGTTGACACAAACGGATATCTCTTTAATGACATACTTTCAAAAGTTTCGCCTGATGATGTTGACTATTTCAGTTTCAGCCTTGATGGGGCAACAAGAAAGACAAACAATATGATCAGAGGAGAAGGATCATATGACAAATGCATAGAAGGTATAAGAAAAGCCGTTTCCATGGGGTTTGGCACAAGTCTTATCTATACAGTAAGCAGCGCCAATATACACGAGCTTGAAATGATGGTGCCCCTGCTGAATGATCTGAATATAGAACGATTTTTCGTGCAGGTTATAGGTATCAGGGGCAAGCCGGCCCAAATAAATCAAGAAAAATTACAGGTTTCCAGATCCGAATGGTTAAGCATAATACCCGACGTTGCTGAAAAAGTCGCAAAGCGCGGCATAACTGTCTCATATCCAAAAGTCTTTTTAAGCAGCGAAGAAACCTTTGAATGCGCGGGTCTTGTGGCAGAAAATTATTTCATCTTCCCCAACGGAAGGGTTTACAGATGCCCTATCTGCGAAGACTTCCCTTTGCACAGCATGATCTTTAAAGACAA
>JAFDFV010000323.1 GCA_019309665.1 Deltaproteobacteria bacterium
GCATCTCTCGATCTGGTAATACGGTTGAAAAAGGTGGATTTGCCGACATTTGGGCGGCCAACAATTGCAACAATAGGTTTCATGGTTTTATATAATAAAGGTAGAAGGTTGAAGACAGAAGTTTCCTGACAGCCTTGTGCGCTTCAGCTTCAAGTATAATACATTCAAACCATGAAAAACTTACGCATAAGATATCGTAAAGAAAAAACTTGCCACGAATGGAAATAATAGTAACAGTTGTCAAGCCCTTAAATAAACAATGACAAGATCCTGCAAGGTTTTTTCTTAACGATATCTAATACGCTCAAACAGTTTCCTGTTTTGAATGTATTATACCTGAAGCTTACGCTTATCCGGTTTGTTTCATATTATCTAAAGTAATACGAGTTTTGTAAATTTCCGATAAATATTATAGTTGTTTTGTTTTAAAATTATATGATAAGCAACATGTTTATTTCTTTCAACAATAAAGATTGACGGAAAAGAAAAAAGGATCATAGCGGATTATTGTGAAGATTCTATTTATTAAGCACACACTAATTGAATTTATTCCATCAGGTATTAGCGATTAGCTGTTAGGTATTAGCTTTTAGCAGTTAATATCTAACGGCTAAAAGCTAAGTGCTAATAGCTGTTCATCATGGATTACCACACTAATCCGTGATGAACCAGAAAAAAGAACACAGTTATTATGATAATAATAGGCATTGAAACATCCTGTGATGAAACCGCGGCATCAATAGTTATTGACGGCTCTGAAATTTTATCTTCCGTAGTGTCTTCCCAGGTGGAGGTGCATCATAAATATGGCGGCGTTGTGCCTGAGCTTGCTTCAAGAAAACATATAGAAGACATTGTGCCAATTGTAAAGGAAGCTGTAAGCAAGGCTGGTATTAATTTTAAACAAATTAATGCATTGGCTGTAACCCAGGGCCCGGGGCTTATAGGCTCATTAATAGTAGGTTTTTCATTTGCGAAAGCTTTTGCTTATACACTTGGTATTCCATGGATAGGCGTAAACCATCTTGAGGGGCACATAAATTCTGTTTTTCTGGAATCAAATCCGCCGGCATTTCCTTTTGTATCACTCTTGGCTTCAGGCGGTCATACAAGCATTTATTATGTTAAATCTCATACAGAGACCGAACTTATGGGGCAGACAAGGGATGATGCTGCCGGCGAGGCTTTTGACAAAGTTTCAAAAGCAATCGGCCTGGGATATCCAGGCGGGATAGTTATAGACAGGCTGGCTAAAAAGGGAGACCCGTCAAAAATAGTTTTCCCCCGCTCATACCTTGATAAGTCCGGCTTTGACTTCAGCTTTAGCGGCATAAAAACTGCGGTAAACCGCTATATTCAGACACACGCTGATGAATATAAAAACCAGATTCCCGATATTCTTGCAGGGTTTCAGGAGTCGGTCGTTGATGTTCTTTCATATAAAGTTTTAAGCGCAGCAATGAAAAGGGGTTGTGATCAGATTTCTCTTGTAGGAGGCGTGGCAGCGAACAGCAGATTAAGAGAAAGGGTTATTAAGGATGCTGAACGGAAAGGAATTAAAGTCCATATCCCTTCGGTTGATCTCTGCGGCGATAATGCAGCCATGATTGCAGCCACAGGCTATCATTACTTAAAGGATGGCAAGTCTTCTGGTATTAGTGATGATGTATATTCAAGAATTAAGATTTAGGTAATAGTTTACCACGGATTTTCACGGAATTACACTGAATTATGTAATACTTCTCTCGTTCCCATGCTCCAGCGTGGGAATGTATACCAACTCTGTGCAGGGCCACGTCATTTAAGCCGATAACCTCCTGAATTCACAAGAATTGCTTGCTTATTCAATTTTCAATAAATTCGAAGCACGAAGCTCAAAATCCGAAACAAATACGAATGACCAAAATTCAAAATTTCAAACATGGTGGAGCGCCATAGATATTGCATAAGTGTCTGACATGTTTTGGTCATTTGATATTCGAAATTGGATATTGTTTCGAGTTTCGATATTCGTATTTCGGATTTTGAGGTCCCCACAAACTCTAAATATTAGCACTTTAGCACTGACTTTGACGTTTCCCTGCAACTCCGTGTTGTTCCGTGGTGAATTTTACAAATTTAGGTTAAACCAAATATTTTTCTTTTGCTTTCAGTATTCTTTTTACAGATTCCTTTCCTTTAGTCTTTATGTTCTTAGAATCCTTAAGTTCCTTTAAAATTTTTTCATATGCAATTTCTATATTCGGGCCTTTGTGACAGATCAGAGTAATGTCAATATCTGCCGAAAGTATCTGCTTTATGACGGTTTTAATGTCATAATTGCCTTTAATCGCTCCCATATCCAGATCATCTGTTATGACTATTCCATCAAAACCCATTCTGTCCCGGAGAAGATCTTTTGCAATTTTACTTGAAAGACTTGCAGGCCATTTTATATCTATTTTGCTATAAAGTATGTGCGATAGCATAATCCCAGCCACATCATGCTTTATAGCTTCGTAAAAAGGACGAAGATCGCTTGATTCTAAGGTCTGGAGATCTGCATCAAGCGGAGGCATTTCAATGTGAGGGTCAAGCACAGTTCTGCCGATTCCTGGAAAATGCTTTGCAACAGCCATGATTCCGTTTCGTTGAAGTCGCTCTATTAGTGTTACTCCCAGCTTTGATACCCATGCTGGATCATTCCCGAAAGATCTATCTCTCATAATACTTTTCTTGTTATCAAATGCCACATCCAGTACAGGTGCCATGTTCATGTTTATCCCGACACTTTTCAATTCAGAGGCGGTTATTTCTGCAAAATGCCCGGCATCTTCTTCATCTTTCATATCAGGATTGCCTGAAAACCTGGTAAAAGGCTCTTTCAGCCTGGCTACCTGTCCTCCTTCCTGATCAATTGAGATAAATAGTGGTGGTTGGCCGCATTTTATTGCATATTCCTGAACCGACATACACAGGTCTTTTATCTGATCCGGGCTGGTCAGGTTCCTTGAAAACAGAATGATTCCTCCGACCTTAATTTTATTGATGAGAAATTTTAGATCATCATTGAGTCTGGTTCCATCAAAGCCTGCCATCAGGCG
>JAFDFV010000324.1 GCA_019309665.1 Deltaproteobacteria bacterium
ATAAGGTTGCTTAATATGCATATGCCAGAATATACAGCAAAAATTAAAGAAATATCCGCACGACTTTTAAAAGAAGAAAAAGTTGAAATGGTCATCGGCTTCCGCAAGGGAACCGTTCCCATGATGAATGAGCCATGTTTTGTGAAAACCCCGGAAGATGTAAAAGAACTTGTATGGGACAGCAACTGCGGCATAAATCTGGCAAACTACCTGACCGACAGAAAAGAAAAAATAGGTATAATTGCCAAGGGCTGTGATTCAAGGAATATTGTAACCCATATAATAGAAAACAAGATAAAAAGGGAGCAACTTCTTATAATCGGTGTGCCGTGCAAAGGAATGATTGATAAAAATAAAATAACTTCCATGAAATGAAATAAATGAAGTCTCGGAAAACGAAGAAAATATAATTGTGAAAGGCGAAGGTTTTGAGAAGACCTTAAAAAAAAATGATGTATTACAGGAAAACTGCAAAATATGCATGCATAGAAATCCCGTTATTTACGACGAGCTTGCTGCCGATCTTTTAGATGAACAAAAAGATATAGATAGATATGAGGATGTGCGCAAAATCGAGGACATGGCGACCGAAAATAAATGGAAATATTTTGAAGATCTCCTATCTCCCTGCATTCGCTGTTATGCTTGCAGGAATGCATGTCCTCTCTGCTACTGTCCCACATGCTTCGTGGATGAATCAAAGCCCCAGTGGGTAGGTAAAAGTACAGATCCTGTTGATATAAGGACATTTCATTTCTTAAGGGCTTACCACTGCGCAGGGAGATGTACTGACTGCGGCGCTTGTGAACGCGCATGTCCAATGGGAATAAAAGTAAGGTTATTCACAAAAAAACTGGAAATGGACTGTCTTGAACTTTATGGCTGGGAAGCAGGTCTGTCCTTAGATGAACGGCCGCCACTTGATACTTACAGGCCAAATGATCCGGAAGATTTTATTAAATAAAAGACAAGAATTCACCACGGAACGACACGGAGTTTCACTGAAAATTATAAGCAATAAGTACACTATAAGAATATTAAATTTGAACCTATATTACGAGCCGATGTCTTGGTAGAAAACAAGGGCATAAAAAAATAACAAAGCAGGACAAAGCCCAATTCTCTCAAAACAATTCGCTTGAGAGTAGGCCTATTGATAATTCAGTGTAATTCCGTGAAAATCCGTGGTGAGCTATTACAATAAAAGGCAAATTCTATGAAGTACATAAATATCGACAAAAAAAACTGGGCTGGCGGACTCGAAAATTTATATGGAAATTATAGATTATTTGGCCCTGCAAAAAATAATAAACATCATATTTTTAAAGAACTCGGTAAAGGTGAACTCCCGGATCTTAATTATCTTAATACACTTCCTTCACCAAAATCCATTGCTTTTCCACAATCTGAAACAATGTTTGAATATTCGTTAGATGAAAACAAAAAAGGTCATCATATATTAAAAGAAATAAATAAAGATTATTCACCGCGGGCTTTAATAGGAATAAGGCCATGTGATGCAGCATCTTTTCTGCTTGTCAAACGTAACTTTGACACACCTGAATATAAAGATCCTTATTGGCTGCGCGCCTATGAGGCAACAATATTTATAGGGCTGGCGTGCAGTAGTCCATACAGCACATGCTTCTGTACAAGTGCTGGTTGCGGGCCTTTTCACGAAGACGGACTTGATCTGCTCCTCGTTGATGAAGGGAAAAACTTTATTGCAAAAATTTTAACTCCAAGAGGTGAAAAGTTTATAAAATCTGCAGGATGGGAAACCGAGGCCGACCCCACTGTCGCAGAAAAAATAATCAAAAATATGAAAATAAAGGCGGAAGAAAAGATAGCTTCTTTTGTCTCAACTGATCAGCTTAAAAACAAATCAACCACCAGGCTGTATGATGCGACCTTTTGGGACGATATAGCTTTTGCATGCATAAACTGCGGAACATGTACCTATGTTTGCCCAACATGCTGGTGTTTCGACATACAGGATGAAGTCAGCAGAAACTCAGGCTTACGTATGCGCAACTGGGATAGCTGCATGTATCCTTTGTTTACAATCCACGGCACTGGATACAATCCGAGAAACACCAAGGTGCAAAGAGTTCGTCAGCGTTTCATGCACAAACTTAAATATTATGTGGACAGATACAATGACGGAATTCAATGTGTAGGATGCGGGCGCTGCATTCGATTATGTCCGGTTAATATCGATATACGAAAGGTCTGCGATATTATGAACAATTATGGTAGCAGTTCACGGCTTGAAACTTAAAATTGGGAAGAACAGTACAAAAGCATGAAGGCCAAATTTCTAATTTCAATCGCTCAAATGGAGGAATACTTTGCAAAATCCGTACCTTCCTTATCCGGTTCGCATTGATGAAATAATAACTGAAACCGAAGATAAAAATCTCAAAACATTCAAACTGGTTTTTTTAAACCCTGATGATGAAGAAAAATTTTCTTATATGCCGGGTCAGTTTGCCGAACTTTCTGTGGCAGGAAAAGGTGAAGTACCCATTGGGATTGCATCGTCTCCAACTGAAAAAGGATATCTAAAGTTTACTGTCAACAAGGTTGGACTGGTTACTACTTGCCTCCATTCAATGAAACCCGGTGATATTATAGGCGTTCGCGGGCCGCTTGGCCGCCATCTCTGGGATACATTGAAAGGAAAAAATGTAGTAATAATCGGCGGCGGTTTTGCCTTTACTACTCTCCGTTCATCCATAGTATATATGCTTGATCCTTTAAATCGTATGAATTTTAAAGATATTAATGCTATATACGGTTCCAGATCTCCCGGAATGCTGCTCTACAGGGATGAACTTGCAGTATGGGAAACTCGTGATGATATAAATATGCATATTACTGTGGATGGTACAGATGACCCGGACTGGAAATACAATGTCGGTTTTGTACCGACCATCACAGAACAAAAAGCGCCACCTGGGAATTCAGACACATATGCTTTAATCTGCGGCCCCCCCATTATGATCAAGTTTACCCAGCCTGTGCTTGACAAACTCGGATACGCCCATGATCATATAATAATGTCACTTGAAATGCGGATGAAATGCGGCATAGGAATATGCGGCCGATGCAATATCGGAAAAGAATATGTATGCAAAGATGGTCCAATTTTTACACTGGCAGAGTTGGATAATATGCCAAAAGAATATTAGGAACGTGGACGAATTAACTTCCCCAACTATACATCACAGCTTCAGGCCGCCTTTGTCCGGTCTCAGATCACAAAAATATTGAAATAGCTCGCTATTCCTTCAACTTTTGTGATCTGAGATCGAACAAACTGTGCGCCTACTTGAGGAAGTTAATTCGTCCACGTTCCTTAGCTCAAAGTAGCCAACCGTGAAACTGACAACCTGAGTTGTTACGATATAATATTTATATTTTTAGTATTGACATTAATTAAATAATAGGATATAAAATAATGATATACAAAAAAAGTGGAGCTATAGGCCGTAGGCCATATGAAAAATAATTAAATAAAGGAGGATTTTTAAATGCCACAAGTAGAATATGGGGGAGTAACATTTACCGTAGATGAAGACGGATTTATTGATGATTTTAATAACTATTGTCCGGAGTGGTTACAACATGTTAAAAAAGAAGAAGGTATTGAGGAGTTAAATGATGAGCACATGAAACTCGTTCAAGTGCTCAGGGATTACTATGAAAAAAACGGTATTGCACCAATGGTTCGTGTCCTTTCCAAGGTTACAGGCTTCAAACTGAAGCATATATATGAGCTTTATCCGTCAGGACCAGGCAAGGGAGCCTGTAAGATGGCTGCTCTTCCAAAACCGACCGGATGCGTCTAATCAAAAAATGTAAAAGGTTTAAAATCTAATTGTTCAAAAAAGGCTCTGCTTTCTAAAGCAGGGCCTTTTTTTCTGGAGGCAAGATGATACTTAAAATTAAAACCGGATCCAAAACAGAATTAATCGATATTACTTCAGAGATACGGAATTTGGTTAGATCCTCCAGTATAAAAGAAGGCTTTTGCATGCTTTATGTGCCTCACACTACCGCGGCTGTTACGATTAATGAAAGTGCTGACCCCAGCGTTAAATCCGATATTTTAATGATTTTAAACAAAATCATCCCCTGGGAAGCTGAATATCGCCATCTTGAAGGAAATTCTTCTGCCCATATAAAATCAACAATTGTCGGAGCTTCTGAACTAGTCGCAATAGAAAACGAGAAACTTGTGCTGGGTACGTGGCAAGGGATATTTTTCTGTGAATTTGACGGTCCGAGAAATAGAAAAGTTAATGTGCATTTATATAGAGAAAAATAAAGAGGAAAAAATATATGCCTCCAATGGATGATACAGATAGAGCTATTCTGAACCAAATACAGTCTGACTTTCCGATAATGTCACGACCTTATCTTAGCATTGCCGACGATCTGGGGCTTTCTGAAAACGATGTTATAAAACGACTTGCCAGGTTGAAAGAAAATAAAATAATTCGTCGAATAGGAGGTAATTTTGTTCCTGAAAAATTAGGATTCGTGAGTACACTTTGCGCAGCAAAAGTAGAAAAGGACAAAATTGACCATTTTGCCTCCATAGTCAACCGATATCACGGAGTAACACACAATTATCAACGTAACAATGAATTTAACATCTGGTTTACCTTTATTGCGCCAAGCATGGAGGAGATAGAGAAAAACCTCGAAAATATATCTCAGGAAACCGGTATAAAAGAGATAATAAACATGCCGGCAACAAAGGTATATAAAATAAAAGCTCACTTTGATCTTTAGGGTTATGAAAGATATACGCATTGCAGCGGTAATCTCAAATTCACCTGTCAACAAAACCAGGCGCAACCTTGATCAAATGGTCAGGTTGGTAGAGGAAGCTAAAAAAAAAGGTGCATCTATAATCTGTTGTCCTGAGATGAATATTACGGGTTATAGTACCAAGACAGACATAATTGATGCGGCAGAACCAGTTCCAGGGCCGATAACAAGAGAAATAGTAAAACTGGCTGAATCCGAACACATTGTAATTCTGGCTGGAATTGCTGAAAAGGATAGCAAGGGAAGGATATTTGCAAGCCATCTGGTCATAAAACCTCACGAACCCCCGGGTGTTTACCGAAAGCTGCACATTTCCCCGCCTGAACGCACCATTTTCACACCAGGAAACAAAATTCCCCTATTTGAGTCGCATGGAGTTAAATTCGGCATACAGCTTTGCTATGATGCCCACTTTCCAGAGCTTTCTACCTATATGGCAATAAACGGCGCTGATATTATTTTCACTCCACATGCATCACCGCGAGGAACGCCCGATGAAAAATTCAGATCATGGATGCGGCATCTTCCTGCCAGAGCCTATGATAATAGTATTTTCGTTATTGCATGCAACCAGACCGGTGAAAATGGAAAAGGACTTAGTTTTCCTGGCATTGCCATGATAATCGGTCCGTCAGGAGAGGTTCTATCAAAAGACTTAAACGGAAAAGAAGGAATACTGGTTTAT
>JAFDFV010000325.1 GCA_019309665.1 Deltaproteobacteria bacterium
TCATTGTTAAATTTTTTCGGATATGTAACTTGCTCAGCACGAAACTCGCTGCGTTTGATCAATTTGTCGGTATCCACTTTAACGATATTGTTCTCAATGAAAACCTTATATATAGCCAGAGCCCGAGGCGCAGGGGGGCTGATGACATTTCCGGTGATATCAAAGGCCGATGCATGACAGGGGCATTCAAACTTGTTCTCTTTTTCAACCCAGGGGACCGTGCATCCCAGATGGGTGCACTTTCGTGACAACGCCAGAAAGCCGCCGTCCTCTAGTCGGGAGAGGTAAAAGCGGCCTCTGACAAAGGCCGTGACCGAAGCTGGAGCAAAACTTTCGACCGGTCCGGCCGTGATAATGGCCTCCGCATTTGCTTCACTCAACCTGGGCTTGCGTGGCCTCAGGAAAGCAATCACTACCCAGATGAATTCAATCAGGGCAATAAAGCCGAGGCCGATCCAGAGTTTTGTCAGAAACGATCTTCTGGATGGTTCAACTTCAGCGGTTTTTGCTTTATCTTGCTTGCACATAATAAACTATTGAATATAGATTACTCCATTACTCCAACCTGCCAAGGCCAACTCAACGCCATCCCCTGCCCCCTGAACCATATGCCGGTAAGTGTCAAAATAATAAATGAAACCAGCAGCAAAACAAATACAGCCTGGAGGGCCTCGTTTTTTGTAGCTGCGTATTTTTTCTTTATCAGCAGATAAAAGCCGATAACTACCACTGCCACAATAACAACCGGCAGCAAACCATTGCTGATGACTGTCGGAGGGCCGGGCAGCCAGGCGGTAAAATCAATGAAAAATTCGTCTGCTATAATCCAGGTAGGCATTGCGATCACAGCGCAAAAAGCGGAAACCATCGCCATCCGACGTCCTTTTTGAGATATGAACCAGAAACCTGTCACGTCTGAATCATATTTAAAATATGGCAAAAGAATTAAGAAGCCTATGACAAAGATCGGGATAATGAAAACGGCAAACAAAGGGTGAAAGTGCAAAAGCAGTTCCTGCATACCCAGAAAATACCAGGGGGCCTTGGCCGGATTGGGACTGAGACCCGGATTCGCCTTATCTTCCAACGGTGCGTTAAATATAATGGAAAAGACCAGGATAAAAGCGATTAAAACGAGTGCGACTACCAGTTCACGAAGTATCAGATCCGGGACAGTGGGAACTTTTCTGACAGCGGGTTCTGATTTATCTCGTAAAGAACGGGGTGTAACCACTCCGCGGGCCTTTCGGACGCGCCAAAAATGAAAGGGCATAAGCGTGATAAGACATGCAGGGACAATTGCCGAATGCAGGGTGAAGAAGGTTTTGAGAGACTCCGGTCCGATCTCCGCCCCTCCTCTGATTAATTTTTGCAGCCACATTCCTACACCGGGAATATATTCAAACATGCTTGTGCAGATTGTAATTGCCCAGAATGCAAGCTGGTCCCAAGGCAGAAGATATCCGGTAAAGTTTGAGATAATAATAAGAAAAAAAAGGATAAGGCCTATTATCCAGTTGAACTGGCGCGGAGGATGGAAGGCGCCGGTAAAAAATACCCGCACCATGTGCAGAAAGACAACAACAACCAGAATATTGGCGCTCCAGTGATGAATATTGCGAATAAACTGCCCGAACCAGACATCCTGCTGAAGAAGGATAATTGAGTCATAGGCCCTGCCTGGAAATGGCTCATAAATGAATTTCAGCATAATGCCCGTTAAAAAAAGAAGCATTACGAGTGCTGCAGCTATTCCGCCGAGCCCCCAGGTATGTGTAAATTTCAGTGTCTGTTCAGGAATCGTTCGTGGGCGGAAGTGTAAGATGAGGTTGTTTAACAGGAACTTCTTGCGTTCCCGTTCGGTTTGGGGCAAAATTGGCGCCCAAAAGATGGAATTGCGAATACGGCTGAAAAGAGTAGTCCGGGTTTGAGTCATTAGTCAAGCCACAGTGTGAAAAAGTCTCAAAGTGTTTATCCCTCGTTAAAAACTTCTTCTATTAGAGCCTACGCATAAACTATGTTATGCCTGCAAAAGCAACAAGTTATAAACGTTTCTTATTGTAAAATGTTGTAAAATTTAACAGAATATTACTTCTTTTTGATCAAAAATAGCCATTTAAAGTAAAAATAGAAGTAATATTTACAAAATTGACACATAGTCGGAAAGCTTTAACGCTTAGATATTATAGTATATTTAGAGTTTATGCGTAGGCTCATTAAGTAATCCTGTGTATAGGCCCTCAAGGTTCTCTTATAGGTTTCCTTAAGATAATGATCCGGTATCATACCGCGATTCAATACTCTCAACAGATTCCAGTTGTCCAATTCAGGCGTGACAAGCGGGAACATCTCATAACGCCATGCCTGTCCCACAAAAAGTGTAAACCGGTAAATGAAGGATGCCCATATTATTTATTAATTTTTAGGAACAAGCCTGATCCCAAAATCTTGCATCTCATAAATATATAGTCCATCAACTTTCAGAAACCCGTTTGCCTGTATGGTTGGGATCGGTATATCCTGTATTTTTGTCACTACAGCTTCAATTTCTATCTTTTTGTTTTCCGGAACAATCTGGCCTCTATAAATCCAGATGTGCGGTTTATCAGTTATAAGCTCGAATATATGCGTTTCTGCCAGATGGCTCCAACGATCAATTGCCATGAATTTTATCAGTTGAATAAAAGACTCAATGCCGAGGGAACCAGGACATACAGGATCTTGATAAAAGTGTGCCTTGAAAAACCATTCATTTGGATCAACTTTTTTTACACCGCGAATAAATCCAAGCCCTTCAGTTCCGCCATCACGAATATAAGTCTCAATTTCGTCAATCATAAGCAATGCTTTTGACGGCATTGCCGGACAAGGCGCCGGAGCGGTTTCCAAATCATAGGGAGTGAAAGGAGGAATGTTGTCAAACACATGTGAAACAGCCCTTTTAAGCTCGTCTGCATCAGGTCTGTATGCTTTTTCGGCAGCATCAATTATTCCGACCTGCTGTGCCAGCGCCTTTTTTGTAAAAAATCCGAAATTTGTAGTTCCTTCATATATTAATTTGTCAGACTG
>JAFDFV010000326.1 GCA_019309665.1 Deltaproteobacteria bacterium
TTATCAGTGGGCGAGTCTTGTATCATGTAATTTACCCGGATTTATTGAGAAGTTACAGGTTTATTGGTAACCATGAACTGTTACAATTTATCCTTATCAGCATCCAGCCGATACTTAGACCCCTCACGCATTACCATTAAATCCAATTATGACTTTACCTTTGTCCACAATAATAGGGACTTTGCGTCTCCCATCGGAATATTTCAACATAGTATCAAGCTTGCCGGCATCAGACAGCACATCGATATATTCCACATCGTTACCGTTTTTTATATAGGCCTCACGGGCCGCTGTGGTAAAAGGTCAGGTATTCTTTCCAAAAATCAATACTTTTTCTTCCATGACCAGTTCTCCCTTGAAACAACCTGAAATGTTAAGCTTAATAATCGCATTGCATGCATTCCATAAGAAGATTTTTAAGCTTCTTATGAAGAACTGAGTATGAAAAGCAAGTTTTGGCTATTTTATAGTTGTGATCAACCATTTTCTTCCGAAACTTTTCATCTGCAAGAACTTTTTCAACCTGCATTATTGCCTTATCTGTTATATAACCATTAATTTCAATTACAGAAAATCCCTTTGGTTTAATATCCATTGCGTAAATCGAATAAGCATTAACCATTATTGGTTTTCGGAAATATATTGCTTCAAGAAAAGCATTGCCAAAGCCTTCAAAATCTGAAGGATAGGTAACAAGATCTGCATAAGGGTAAATGTCATTCAGGGTATATATTTTCTTTCCTGATTCTGTAAACCCTCTTTTTTCATTAATGATATCTGAAACAAAAACAGTATCAACGCCCATCAGACAAGCATATTCTTTTACTCTGCATTCGTAATCATAGCCTTCATCACCTGAGGCATGTGAAATAACGAGTTTGGCTTTCTTTTTCAATCTGTTGATAAGCTCTATTGCAAGCTCAATTCTTTTGCGCTTAACAACTCTGGTAGGCTGGAGAATAAATAACTGGTCGTCCTCGACTCCAAGGGCACTTCTCACGTCAGATGCATAATCATCAATTGGTTCAGGCGGATTATCAAAGTCCATGACATTAGGGATGATGGTTGGAGAAATACCAGTTCTAAGACTTAACTGGTTATTAGCAGAAGAGTTGATTACCACGTGCTGAATTTGCGGCAGATGAGGAGGAAAGGCCATATTAAGGTATTCCCATACAGCGTTTCTCATAAAAGCCTGTCGTTCCCAGAAGAAATCGTGATGATGGGCAATTGTTGGGATGTCGGTTTCAGATATTAACTCTGCAATGGCTACGCCAAGAGGAATATTGAGCGGTATTGTCAGGGAATTTTCAGCTACCAGAAGATCAATTTTGAACTGCCGGATGAAGTTATAAAGATGTTTCTTTAATCTCAGTCTGAGTTCATGGATTTTCTGTGTTATATAGTCGCTTCGTTTTTTCAATCCAAAGCAGTTTTGATGGATTTCCCGTATGTTGGGATGCTTAAAGTGAGCTTCAGGAACTATGTATGAATGCTCCGGTGCACAATCGCACTCACCGGCAAAATAAAAACATGTAAATCCTTCTTTTTCAAAAAAGTGAGCCCATTTTGATGTTTCAAGGGAAACGCCGTCTGTCCCGGCAAGACGTGTTGCAATAAATCCAACATGTCGCGGTTTGTGAGGAGTAAATAAACGGCAAGAATTTTCTTTTTCAAATTTAATTTCATCATTTACTATATTCATGTTAATTATATTTCCTGATATCGAAAACAATCTACAGTATGATCATTTACCATTCCTGTTGCCTGCATAAAAGCATAGCATATTACCGGACCAACAAATTTAAATCCTTTTTTTTTTAAATCAACGCTCATAGCCATTGATTCCTTTGTTTTTGAAGGAATTTCGTTTTGATTTTTCCATGCATTCTTTATTGGTTTGCCTTTAGTGAACTGCCGGATATATGTATCAAAACTTCCGAATTTTCTTTGAATGTTAAGGAATGCTCCGGCGTTTTGAATGGCGGCTTCTATCTTAAGTCTGTTTCGGATAATTCCTTTGTTGGATAAAAGCTTTTCTATTATAGCTGAATCAAATTTTGCAACCATTTCCGGGTCAAAATTATTAAAAGCTTTTCTGTAGTTGCGGCGCTTTTTTAAAATGGTCAGCCAGCTTAAACCTGCCTGCGCTCCTTCCAGTATAAGCAACTCGAACAACTTTCTATCATCATGCAAAGGAATTCCCCATTCATTATCATGGTACTTTTATAAAGACGCCCGCTTGCTTCAAACATAGAGTAACTTGTGAGTAAAATGGGCATATCATAGGAACTTGCAAGCTCTATAATGTTTTCATTTGGTTTCTTTCCTCTTACAAAAACAACTGCAACAATTCCGGCAACTTTAGCTGTCTGTATAACCTGCTCTGTGGTTATGCCGGTAAGCAAAACCGAGCCTTCCGCCAGTGAGGACAAAATATCATCCATCAGATCCGATCCTCCACCAGCTACTATTGTTTTATCGAGCTGATCATCTCCAACAAGCACAGTCGCCTTTAATATATTTCTAATTTCAGATATTTTCATATGAAATATTAGTTCGTATTTAATATGACCTAAATTGAGCCATTAGCTGTTAGCCATTAGCGTTTAGCTTTGAAAAATCAAGATATTACATTAATTAGAAATTACACCCAATGGGTGAAAGTTTGTAATAGCAAAACATTGTGTAATCATTAAACTAATTGCTAACCGCTAAAGGCTAAACGCTCAACTTAGGTATGAATGGAAATTGGAAATTTGGCCTTCATGCTTTTGTACTGTTCTTCCCAATTTCTAATTTCCAATTTCAAGTTTCAAGCCGTGAACGGCTACTAATATTTCATAATAGTTGCAAGCTGTCAACGATATCGTCAGGCAGATTCCGAAATCCGAAATCCGAAATCCGAAACTCGAAACTCGAAACAATATCTAATTTCGAATATCAAATGACCAAAACATGTCAGACACTTATGCAATATTTATGGCGCTCCACCATGTTTGAAATTTTGAATTTTGGTCATTCGTATTTGTTTCGGATTTCGAGCTTCGAGCTTCGAATTTATTGAAAATTGAATAAGTAAGCAATTTTTGTGAATTCAGGTGGTTATCAGCATAAATGACGTAGCCCTGTCGGGCAGATATGATCTTGGATGCTTGACTGAAAAACAATGTTGGATTATATAGGGCAGGATTGGGGAGCAGGGAACATTGTTCGAAATTCTGCGGTTCAAAACAAATGGAGATTCGGGTTGGGAGAATTGGCATGAAAAGTTATAAGCTCAGGGCAGTTGAGACGGCAGAATACTTGAAAGCTCACATTAACAAGTCCCCTGAAATAGGCATTCTCACAGGGACAGGCCTTGGCAATAGTTTGGGCTCAATAGATATTGATGTATCATTCAATTACAAGGATATCCCTAATTTCCCTGTTTCGACAGTTCAGGCACATTTGGGGAAGCTTCTTTTTGGCGGCTTGAATGGAAAACCTGTTATTGCCATGCAGGGCCGGTTTCATCTTTATGAGGGCTACTCGCCGGCAGATGTTACTTTTCCAATAAGAGTTATGCAGGAGCTTGGTGTTAAGATCTTAATTCTTTCCAATGCAGCCGGAGGACTTAACCCTGACTTTAAAGTCGGGGACATAATGATTATCAAAGATCATATTAATCTTACTGGCTCAAATCCTCTTATCGGGCACAATGAAGACAGTTGGGGTATTAGATTCCCCGACATGAGCAGAGCATATGATGAAAAGCTTGCTTTGCTTGCGGAAGATGCCGGGGCCAAGGCAGGTATAAGAATACAAAAAGGTGTATATGCAGGCTTAAAGGGGCCGTCTCTTGAAACTCCGGCAGAAGTGCGTTTTTTAAAGACAGTAGGTGCGGAAGCTGTTGGTTTCTCAACAGTTCAGGAGGTCATTTCGGCCGTGCATGGAGGAATGAGGGTGCTATGCCTGTCGACAATTACCAACATTAATGATCCTGACGAGCCAGTTCCTGCAACGATTGAAGAAATTATCAGCGTGGCGGAGAAAGCTGCTCCCAGGCTTGAAACGATAATTAATGATGTTGCAGGCAGGATAACCTTTTAAAAGTGCCTAAATTAGAAAAGACAGTGCCTAAAGTGCCTAAAGTTAAGGAATTCTGCTATTTTATATATGTTCCTTCAGTCGTCAATGTGCAAAGGAGGAATAACGCCTGCAACTCTGGATTATCAATTAGCACGCCGAAGGCGTACCACAACTTTAGGCACTTTAGCTCACTTTAATATACTTTAGGCACTTTAAATACAAGACACTCATGGCCGCACCGAAGGGGCGTTAACTTGCTATGAATTCATCTGATATATTGATTTTAAATGGAACATTGCTGACCATGGATTCAGGGGGCACGCAGTTCAAAAACGGTGCTGTTGCCATAGAAGGTGAAAAAATTGTTGCTTTAGGGTTTGCTGATGATTTTTTATCATGGAATGCATCACGTATTATAGATGCCCGTGGAGGTATAATTATGCCAGGGCTTGTTAATGCTCATACTCATGCAGCAATGACATGTTTCAGGGGCCTTGCAGATGATCTTCCATTGATGACCTGAGTTTATTGTGGAACTCTTCTTGCCTGTGCTGAGATGATAAGTTCCGGGACCACCTGTTTTTGTGATATGTATCTTTTTGAAGATGCTGTAGCCTGTGCGGCAAAACATGCCGGGATGCGGGCGGTGGTGGGCGAAGTACTATACGACTTTCCTTCTCCTAATTATGGCCCAATTGAGAATGGCTTTGCATATACGGAAATGCTTATTGAAAAGTGGAAAAATGATTCTCTGATAACTATTGCTGTTGAGCCTCATTCTCCTTACCTTTGTTCGCGGGATCTTCTTAAAAGAGCTTCTTTTCTTGCGAAAAAGAATAATATTCCGCTCGTTATTCATGTCTCGGAAACTGAATACGAAGTCCAAACAAGCAAAGAAAAACATGGCGTTACACCCGTCGGATTTCTTGCGGATCTTGATGTGTTGTCGCCGAATCTTCTTGCCTGTCATTGTGTTATGCTGACAGATGAAGATATTTCTCTTTTGCAGCGTTTTGATGTTAAAGTTTCCCATAATCCTGAAAGCAATATGAAACTTGCATCAGGCATTGCTCCGATACCAGAGCTTTTAAAAGCAGGCGTTTGTGTCGGGCTGGGAACAGATGGATGCGCAAGCAATAATGATCTGGATATCTTCCTGGAGATGGATACCGCAGCCAAGCTGCACAAGGTAAACACTTTTGACCCGACTGTTATGGATGCATATACCGTGCTTAAAATGTGCACTATTGACGGGGCAAGGTCACTTGGGCTTGATGATATAATCGGCTCTCTTGAGCCAGGGAAAAGGGCGGATATTATAATTATTGATACCTACAAGCCCCACCTCACGCCGATGTATAACCCTATTTCTCATCTTGTTTATGCAGTAAAAGGGAGCGATGTTGCAACCTCTATTATAAACGGGAAAATAGTCATGGAAGACGGCAGGCTTTTAACTTTGAAACTCGAAGATATAATTGAGGAGATTAAGATTATTGCAGATGAAATAAGAGGCCCTAAACCTGAGCTATGAGTTTTGATCTTCCGAGGTATATAAGGAAGGCTACCGACTTAAGTCGGGGCATTCTGTAATTTTAATAAATTAATGTAGGGTGCATAGAATGCACCCTACATGGATATGTTATGTCAATTTTGGACAATTGATGTTTTATGATAATCAAGAACAAAAAGTTCGAAAGTGTCTCGTCTTAAGTTGGTAGCTATAAGGAGGAAATGATGTCATGATTGAGTCCTATGCATTTGGTTCCATTGTAGTTGATGGAAGAAAGTTCACATCTGATTTAATTATTTACCCTGATGGACATATAGATACTTTCTGGTGGCGAAAGGCCGGCCATAGACTTGCAAGCGATGATATCCATAAACTTATAAATTCAAAGCCGGAAGTCATTATTGCCGGCACAGGCTCAAGCGGTCTCATGAAACCTGAAAAAGAGCTTGAAAAATTACTTCAGCAAAGGGGCATAGAGTTTATTTCAACACTAAGCAGAAAGGCAGTAAAAATTTATAATGACCTGTCATCAAAAAAAAATGTTGGAGCATGTTTTCATTTAACATGCTGATAAAGGGTAACAGTTTACGGTTCACGGTTTACGGTTGATCAAAACATAAAACTGTAAACCGATAACCGTGAACCGTAAACTGTTACGATAAAGGCTTATCATGTATCTGGGATATTAAAAAGCCGGTGAGAAAGCATTATAATTTCAGATAAAGTTGATCACACCTAAAGCTCACTTGCAATCTGGTTTGTTGTTTCATAAAGCTAAAGTGTCGCGCAATTTTAAATAGTTACCCCTGTGCTCTCTGTGTCCTCTGTGGTGAGTTCGGTTTTAAAAATGAAAATAGATAATAAAAATATGAGGCCGATATGGCTGGATAAGGATACGGGAATTGTTAAGGTAATCGATCAGCGTCTTCTTCCCCATGAATTTGTAATTTCCGATTTGAGAAGCGTTGATGATGTTATAAATGCCATAAAAGAAATGTTTGTCAGGGGCGCACCTCTTGTAGGTGTTGCCGGAGCTTATGGTGTTTACCTTGCGGTTATTAATTTTGATGAAAAAACAGGTTTTGATGATTTCCTTATTAATGAATGCAACAGACTAAAAGCCGCAAGACCAACCGCAGTTAACCTTTTCTGGGGTGTGGACAGGGTTAAGCATGAATTATTAAAAATGACAGATCAACCGGCGAGAATAGACAGGGCAAGGCATGAAGCTGCAAATATTGCTGATGAGGAGGCAGAAAATTGCAAAAGGATTGGTGAAAACGGTTTGCCGCTGATTGACGAGATTCGGATGAAAAAAGGAGGCGAAACAGTTAACATTCTTACCCATTGCAATGCAGGGTGGCTTGCCTGCGTAGAATATGGAACAGCAACCGCCCCGATATATGCTGCCTTTGACAATGATATAGATATACATGTCTGGGTGGACGAAACAAGGCCACTCAACCAGGGGGCCAGGCTAACCGCCTGGGAGCTGGGTGAACATGGTATCAAGCACACCGTCATAACTGATAATGCCGGAGGTCACCTGATGCAGCATGGAATGGTGGATATGGTTATTGTTGGTACAGACAGAACCACCCGTACAGGCGATGTCGCTAACAAGATAGGGACTTATCTTAAAGCACTTGCAGCAAGAGATAACAACATACCCTTTTATGTCGCTCTTCCATCCAGTACTTTTGACTGGGAACTTGATGATGGTATAAAGGGAATACCCATTGAAGAGAGAGATCCTGATGAAGTTAGATATGTGCAGGGTTTAGAACATGGCTCAATAAAGAGTGTCCTTGTTCCTCCGGCAAACAGCCCTGCAGCCAACTTTGCATTTGACGTAACCCCTGCAAGGCTTGTTACCGGTTTTATAACTGAAAGAGGTATTTGCAGGGCAACAAAA
>JAFDFV010000327.1 GCA_019309665.1 Deltaproteobacteria bacterium
GAAGCTGGGCTTTCAGGCATTGGCGAGATTGCATTCTATCAATCAGGAATTGATGGAGCTTCACAGGAAAAGCTTAAGCCGCTTATGGAAATATGCGAAGATAAGAACATTCCTATTCTGATCCACACCAATGAACCCGTGGGCCATTATTATCCAGGCAAGACTCCAAATACACTTGAGCAGATCTACAGACTTGTCAGAAAGTTTTCAAATAACAAAATTGTTCTTGCACACTGGGGTGGGGGGATGTTTTTTTTCAATCTTCTGAAAAAGGAAGTCGGAGAGTACTTGAAAAATGTTTATTTTGATACAGCCGCATCTCCTTTTCTGTATTATCCTCAAATATATCAAATAGCGATTCAGATTATTGGAAAGAACAAGATTCTTTTTGGCAGCGACTTTCCGCTTTTAAAGCCGGCTAAATATTTCAGTGAGTTTGAAGAGGCCGGTCTTTCAAAGGATGAAATAAAAAGCATTTGCGGTAATAACGCTGCCGGCCTTCTTAAGCTGTAGTTCGTCCCCGTTCCATACATATTTGAAATTTACGAATTGATTGTGAATAATCATGAACCGGCTGTCAGCAACTTCCCAAAGTGAATAGTTTTATCAAAAAAATCACTTTTCACAACAGACTCGCTTATTTCCCAGGAGCCCATTGAGTTTTCTTAGTTCTTCTCTTCGGCCATAAAACATAATTTTCCTCTACAAAATAATTTTTAAAGTTTTATAGAGAAGTGTATATCGCATAATTTTCCTCTATACAACGTTTTTTATCGTTTTATAGATGTTTTTGGATCACATTAAACACCTCTACAAATCGACTTTTATTTTTTCTGCCGCTGTACTTTTATTGTTTGCAGTGAGTTAATGATCGGCTTGATTTTAATCTTGTGTTCGGGCGGTACAAGCAATAGCGTCATCGGCAGGTTTTTTATAAGTCCTTCTCCCGGGTTTGTCAGGTTTTTCATAGCGTAACTTTTACGATTATCTTCTGATTCCATAAAAAGCAGAATATCTGTAAAATTTCCTGAAAAACCCTGCTGATCAATATGTTCTATATACTGTAAAAAAACATTATTTACAGTCAGGACAAATTCATCCATTTCAGCTTTGTCAACGCAATTCGTTTTTGAGACCATACATCTGCAACTAAACGGTCTGGCCGCATAAATTGGGCATTCATCATTTATCAATAACGGACAACTTCCCCATGAGCTGTCTATTTCTTCGTCCGGAATATCCTTTCCCTGAATACAAAGGTCAGCTATTTTGTTTGTGGTTATTTTTGGCTGAAAACGTTTTTTATAAGAGTCATTCTTAATTTTTTTGAATAATTCTGATTTACTGTTTTCAATCAAGTGGTCGGCAATTTTATAACCTTCAAGTGATGTCATAGTCACATTGCGCGTGCAGCAAGTAGAACAATATTTTCGACATGCCGGTTCAAAACCGTCGACAAATGAGTCATAAATTTTGTAAATCTGGTCCAGAACATCTATTTTATCAGACAAGTCCATTTTTCCTCCAGACTTTGAGATTAGCGCACCTTCGGTGCGGACATAAGTGCCTAAAGTATGTTAAAGTGCTCTAAAGTGCCTAAAGTTACGGTACGCCTTCGGCGTGCTAATTAATAATCCGGAGTTGCAGGAATTACTCCTTTTTTGCGTATTGACGACTGAAAAAATCTATATAAAATAGCAGAATTCCTTAACTTTAGGCACTTTAATATACTTTAGGCACTTTAGGCACTGTCTTTTCGACATTCATATTTTAAAAGAGGTTGTTTTACAAGTTGCAATATCTATTTAAAAAATGATATGTATTTTTTAGAAACGGGGAAGATCTTATGAAAAGCAAAGTCTATTTTATTGATTTAAAAGCCTCATATAAGGAAAACCTTCTTTCGAAGATTGGAAGACTTCTTGACACTTCGGGTCTTGGTTCAGCAGTCAAAAAAAGAGATCTGGTTGCTGTTAAAATGCATTTTGGAGAGCAAGGGAATACTGCTTTCATACGGCCTGTATTTATAAGGAAGATTATTGAAAAAATAAAAAAAGCAGAAGGTTTTCCGTTCCTGACAGATTGTAATACGCTTTATGCCGGTACACGAAGTGATGCTCCGCATCATCATATAACAGCTATTCAAAACGGATTTGCTTATTCAGTAGTTGGTGCTCCGGTTGTCATAGCGGATGGGCTGAGGGGGCGCAGTGAAACTTCTGTGGTTATAAACCGGAAGCGCTTTAAAAGAGTATATATTGGATCTGAAATTATACGGGCGGATTCACTATTATCAGTGGCACATTTTAAGGGACATGAACTTTCGGGTTTTGGTGGAACAATTAAGAATCTTGGTATGGGATGCGCATCGAAAAGGGGAAAGCTGGCTCAACATTCAACAGTGAGCCCTAAAGTTAAAAGAAAAAAATGTGTCGGCTGTGGTGAATGCGTGAGTCATTGCGCCAGAAAAGCCATAAGGCTGATAAAAGATAAGGCAACTATTGATCCTGAAAAGTGTATGGGCTGTGGAGAGTGCATCATTATTTGCCCCAACAATGCAATACAGATTCAATGGAATCAGGATATACCCGTTTTTCTCGAGAATATGGTTGAATACACGATGGGTGTTTTAAAGAATAAAAAGGGCAGAACATTGTTTTTGAATTTTATTACCGATGTTTCACCCGAATGTGACTGTCTGCCACATAATGATGCACCTATTGTAAGAAATATAGGCATAGTTGCTTCAAAAGACCCCGTTGCTATTGATCAGGCCTCCGTAGATCTTGTTAACAATGAGCAGGCTCTCCCTGGATCATGCCTTAAGAAAAATGCTAAACCTGGAGAAGATAAGTTCAGGGGAATACACCCAAAAGTGGACTGGTCCATACAGCTTGAATATGCTGAAAGTATTGGGTTGGGAAGCCGCAGCTATGACCTTGTTAAAATATGAAAAGCGAGTTCAAGTTTACTCACCTTTGGTGCGGGAATAAGTGCCTAAAGTTAATGAATGCGCCTTCGGCACTGCCAATTTTAACTTTTTTTTACCATACAATTTTGCTCACTTT
>JAFDFV010000328.1 GCA_019309665.1 Deltaproteobacteria bacterium
TCTTTGACTTTGATTATGTTGAAGGGATCGTGCGTTACAGCCGCTATCTTGTTGAACAACATTTCGCTGGAAAAGCCGGGAGTTAAATGGGGCGAATTGGCAAAACCTAAAACCTAAAACCCACAACACAATCAAACTCGCTATATAATGACACTATAGTCTCCTTCATTGAAAGGTGCTTTCTTATACTTATGTCAAGCTGTTTCAGGTATTGATTTCATATCAATATCGCAACCGTCTGTGAATAAAGCTGAATGTTTGATTTATAGCAGAAACATGTAATTCAGCCTTAAGAACTGGAATAGATGATATCACAAGCTTCGAGAGTTTCTATCTTTTGGCGTATGCTGGAGAAATATGCAATTTGTATAAAAAGGGGCAGAATCATGGAGTTACTGCCCCTTTTTTGATCTTCGATATGTTAAATGGATCTCTATTTAGTGTGCTTGATGGTTACCGCCTTTGTCGAGCAGTCCCGAGACCTCCAGCACCTTATTTTTATCTTTATCTGTAATGGTGATCATCGCCGAGTCTACCCCCTTACCAGGCTCACCAGCGTCCACAAACACAAAGTTGATAGTAGCACCGTCATCGCCGTTAAAGCGGCCGGTGCCAGTACCCTCGAATGTGTCGAACGCGGCGTTTGGGGGGGCCTGGTCAATATTGGAATCTTCCGTGCAGAATGCAGAGTCCAAGTTGTCCATGTGGAAGCGATTTTCGCTCCAATTCACCTCTACGTTGTTCGGCTTTGATAAGTCACAGTGAACCTCAAAGCCGTGTCTGACGTCCGTCCCGTCAACACTGCCTCCGCCCGTCATTCGCCCATCGGTAATACGCTCTTCAACTAAATCGAAAGCGACACATACAGGTTCTATGCTATTAGAACTTGCAGCGCAATTGTTTGAAGTACTTTCATCACAAAAATGAATGGCTACGATAGTGCCAATGGCATCCCCCACAAAAAGATTAGTATTAACTGTTTGAGTCAAAATGTTACTTCCATCAGGCAGGTCGTCTATAGCATTGGTGTCAACAATCTTAACGTTATTTTTATCAAACAATCGAAGGAAATAGTTCTCGTTTAGTTGTGACTGATTCGGCTTGCTTAAGTGGTTGTCAAAAGATTCCAAAGTAACATCATAGATGCCAGAAGGAATGAGTGGAAAATCAGAAATTGGATCTGACTGTCCTACACAACCGTCCACTTCATTGGGGCTACATAAGGACGAAGATCCTAATTGAATAATGGTTCTACCTTCCATTTGTTCCAATGTGCAATCTTGAGACCAAACATAACCCGTGCCGGCTAAACCGATAATCAAAATCAGACATAAGCTTGAGCAAACTGTTAAGTTTTTCATTTGTCGTACCTCCTTTTTGATATTTAGACTAACTGTTTACAAAATTGAATGAGTAAGTCTACAACTTGTTGGTATAGTAAAAGTGGTAAATACACCATATATTGTGGCAAATAAAATTTTGCCGGACTTTTTACGAGACCATCAACTTTCAATCTGTTTTTAATTAATAAATCAGCAAAAATCATGCCAAATTAAGTAGCTGATGGTATGTAATATAATTTTAGAAGGTTAACTGAAATGCGTAGTAAATTATAAGTGTAATATCATGGATTTTATTGTGAAATTGTGAAGCAAAGTACACAAAATCTATAACATATTTTACATATTTTTGTGGGCAATGCGAAGGATGGAAAAATCAGAATAGAAATTTATTGGAGTTTTGCAAACACAAAATCTTGGATATTATTTCGGCTAACAAAAATTATAGATATTTTGCCATGAGTGCCACTTAAGAATCAAACAATTTTCTTGTAGATTGTATTTGCATATCACAATTTTTAAAGTGTTTCAATTTGTTACGTGAATAGCGCGGCAGGATGCTGAATATATAAGGAAAAGATTTATTTTACTTTTTTGACAAACTTGTAAATATGCGTGCCGGTTGACGATGGCCATCGTTCAGCCGCATCTATGTCAAGTTTTTTTGCTCTCGAAATAGCCTTTTCGACTTTTCCAACAAACTGGCTCAAGTCAAGATTTGAGGGGTTGTAACTTCCGAGTTTATCTCTGAGCATTTGCTTCATTTCCACTGAAGAAATCGATTTTTTCCGTGTCGAAGCATGATGCAGGTAAAGCCATATCTCAAAGCAGGGATTGCTCACGGCAAGAAAAAAATTGTTCTGCATGGACTGGCTTGGCACAGCAGCCAATTCTCCTTCCGGCCATCGGTCGACATCGATCATCAGCCAAAGCTCATCATCCCCTTTGAGCTGATACTCTTTTTTGAATTTTTTAAGCTGCTCAAGAACGTATTTGGGGGCTGATCTTCCTTCTGAACTTGCGATTATCTTTACCTGGCATCGCCTGTTCCGAAACAGGGAAAAATATTGCTTCTCGGTTTTCTCTCCTTCCGTTGCAATCACGAAAAGTCTTGCATCACGATGCGGTTCCGGCCGAGTACGGCGATCAAGAGGTCTTTTCCGCCTTGTTGTCAATGTCATTGGAAAACAACCTACTTATCTTTCTTTGAAGCAGTATTGCAAATTTTCAAGATCGCCAAGGAAGGGGGTGGCCCCAAACCGGCCGTCAAGGTATCCCTTGCCCAACTTGAGATCAGGCCTCACCTTATATTCAGAAAGAGAATACAAATGGGTAGAGCCTTCCTCATCTTTTTCCGTAAACCAGATCTCATCCCTCCTGAGCAATTCTCTGTCCAGCAGATTGCTTTCATGGGTAGTAATAATGATCTGACCTCTGCCACACTTCTGATCATCAAGATATGCCTGCAAAAATATTCTCGACAGAAGGGGGTGCATACTGCGGTCAATTTCATCGATGATGTACACCCGTTCCCAACTCTTCGAATGTAATAAAGCCGGAAGCAGATCCATTAACCGCCTTGTGCCGTCGGATTCATGTTTAATTTCCATATCAACATAGCCGCCAGCCTTTAATTTATGCCTTGCTTTCAGCCACAACAGCACAATCTCTCCATTCTCCTCGCGCATCAAAGTATATCGACGTCCTTCTGGAGTGCTTAGCATGACCCTGACGTTGGGCTTGATGTTCAGAAGATCATTTTTAAGTTTTTCCGGCATTTCTGGAAAATATTTATCAAAATCAGGGTCAATCTTTTCAGTAACTATTTCATCAATCCCAGTATCGGCATTTTTCAGGAAAATCCCCATAAACTGAATAAAATTTTCATTTGTATAAGCATCGAAGATAAGATCGCGATAGGCAGATTCTGGGCCGATTATCACCTGAACCAGTTAATCAACGGCAGGACGTCTTTCACGTTTTTCTGGTACAGCTCATGGAGAAACAGTTCATTCGGCCTCGTTCCTTCCGCGATAAAACTCAAAAACTGATGCTTCTTTGCCTTCTTGCCGGCAAGACTTGGCCCAAATTCAACCTTTGCCTTGCCATTGGATCTGGTAATCCTTTCAAAAAGCCGAACTTCCCGAACATTGCGGATAGCAAAGAGCCACTCCTCTTTGACTTCCGACTCATTCACGACAAAGCCATAGGTATATATGGTGTCCTGGTAATTTATGACAAATTCAAATCTACTGGGGGACTTCCGGCTTTCCTCATTCAGTTTGAAAGGAGTGACAGGGATTCTCTGATCCGGCCTTGTCCCATCAACAATAAGGCTTTTGGCAAAGGTAATCGCCTTAACCAGATTGGATTTGCCGCTGCCGTTGGCTCCATAAACAGCCGCTGTCCGCAATATGGATTTCTTTTTTTTGTTAGGCATAAGATGAAGCGGGTGTTTGGCGTCCGCCGTAGCTAACAGGTTCAGACTACTTTCTTCTTTAAAGGAAAGAAAATTTTTAACTGTAAATTGGACTAACATTTTCGACGACCTTTTCGACGACCTCCGTTTAAAAGAAAAATCGGAGAGAAAATCTCCATCTTTATTTTCTTATAGGAAAATTATTTCTATATATCAAGAAAATTTTACGATTTTTTCTCTAAAAAAGAGATTTTTACAACTCTTATTATCTCAAAATACAAGTTGATAGCGGCTTCCGGCACCCCGTCCCAGTATCTGGAGTAATTCTTGTTTTGTAAGTGTCTTAAGAGCATATTGTACAGTCCGGCGAGGAATGCCTGTCTTTTCTACGATATCACCAACCTTCAGACGTTTTTCCGGGCTGGATCTAAAATAGTTCAAAACAGTTGATGCTGATTCCGAAAGCTTTTGCAGGTTGTTATACCGCTTACGATAAATCTCAATATCGGCTAAAGAAGATTCCAGAATATTGATGAAAAACCAGGCTAACCCCTGGAGAATTTTCAGTCTGTTTTCTATTTTTTGGCTTGGGGTAAAAGAGAGCACGCGAATTCTTCGTATAAATGAGACGTTTGCAAAAAGCTAAACTTGCAGGATTTAAGTATCCGATATTGAACAAAATAGCGCAATGTATTTTATTCATTAGTTGCGCATTATTGCGTATTCCGAAAATGGAATCCAAAGGGGAAACCGTGCTTATGAACCATCATATCGATAATAAGCGGCGCAGGTCCCTTCACTTGAAACCATGCACGGGCCGACCGGATTAATGGGTGTGCAGATTTTTTTATACAAAGCGCATTCAGGAGGAGTTTTGATGCCCTGAAGTATTTCGCCACATGAACACCCTGTTTAAAGAAGAAAAGTACTTCTGCAGCCACAGGGGGCCGGATCAACTCTTCAGGGCCTGCTTGTTCTTTTTGGAAACTTTCAGTTCGTCAGGATCAAACAGAATGTTTCTCCCCACCCTTTTGAATCTTATTTTTCCTGCTTTAATCCATCTCTTTAAGGTAATCTCAGCCACCTCAAGATATTCGGCAGCTTCTTTAACAGTAAATGGCGACTGTCTGATTTCATCAAAGACTTCATTATGGTTGTATAAATCTTTTTCCATCGTTTTCCTTACTCCCGGGGATTATCCCTATTAGTGACTGGATTGGCAGATCTCAGTCAATACCTTTCCCGATGATTTTGGATGGATAAACGCGATTTTTGTACCGTGGGCTCCGTCCCGGGGGGTTTCATCGATCATCCGGATCTCCTTGCCCTGAAAACCTTCGATTTCTTTGATGATGCCGTCGGTCTCATACGCGATATGATGTATTCCTTCCCCTTTTTTCTCGATAAATTTCGCGACTGGGCTCTCTCCGGAGGTTGGTTCAAGAAGTTCAATCTTGACTTCCCCAACTTGAAACATGGCGACCTTTACTTTGTGCTCAGGGACCTCTTCGGTGCCAAGAGCTGTAAGTCCGAGGATGTCCCGGTAAAAGGGAATGTGATTTTCGAGGGAGCTTACCGCGATCCCTATGTGGTTAATCTGTTTAATCATATTATCTCGTTTTCCTTCACAAAACGATTAAGTTTGCTGTTAATCAAATTATATGGAGCTGTCTCACCGTTCAAGATTGAAGAAATCCATTCTCCCAGGTTGTTTTCAATATCAAGATGGATGTTGAGAAGTGCATGGACCTTTGAAGAAAATATCTTATAGACCTCTTTTTCTAACCTGTCTCTCCGTTTTTCTTCAAATCTTCCGGTTGCCTGAGCTTTTTTCAGATAATCATGGATTGCTTCAACAAGTTCATCTATCCCTTCGTCGAGTTTTGAAGAAGCGAGGAGCACAGGATTTGGTTCTTCCCCGGTCAAAGCGTTTTTAATCCCCAGAACATACTCAACTTCGGTTTTTAAACGGTCAGCCCCGTCACGGTCTTTCTTGTTGATGACGAAGATATCTCCGATTTCCATGACTCCTGCTTTCATTGCCTGGATCTCATCACCCATTCCAGGTACAAGGACAAGCAATACAATATCACAGAGTTCAATAATTTCCACTTCGGTCTGTCCGACACCGATGGTTTCAATAATGATCGTGTCATATCCCGCGGCGTCGAGAATTTTTACCGCGTCCCCGGTGGCGACGGAAACGCCGCCCAAGTGTCCGCGGGAAGCCATCGAGCGGATATAAACCCCCTCATCTGTTGAGTGTTTCTGCATTCGCGTTCTGTCTCCAAGGATGGCGCCGCCGGAGAAAGGGGAGCTGGGATCTATCGCGATCACCGCGACCCTCCTTCCCTGTTTTCTTTCCCGTTTTATGAGACAATCAACAAGGGTGCTTTTCCCCGCTCCGGGGGGGCCCAATGTCATCCAATTTTATTTTTTCTCTAATTATTTTTCTGGAATCATTATCTAAATTTTTTGCTTGACTTTTTTACTTTGCCATGAGAACCTAACAATACACTACTGTCC